>NZ_JACGAX010000022.1:0-34751 GCF_020138145.1 Campylobacter sp. RM9334 | reverse complement strand
AATATTTTTTTCATAGCATATCCTTTCAAAATAATGCTAAATTATAGCATATTTTAAAAGGTTGTTAGCTTAAAATTTATATTTATACATTAAATTAGTGTAAAGATTATCGTAAGAATTGTATTCAATGCTTGATTTTACTCTGTTATATCCTAAATCAAGTGAGAAGAAATTATGATGATCCATATTGTATTCAGCACCAAAATTTACTCTATAAGTTATATCGTTTCTTGTATTTAAGAAGATTTTTTCATCATATCTACCCTTAGCATAGCCTAAACTTGCTTTTAATATTACTTGCTTATTTAGCATATAAATAATTCCGGCAGTAGCTGAATATTCTTTATAATTATTTGAACTTTCTTTAATTCTGCTAGTTTTTTCTATATCATAAGCAATTTTTAGATAAGACATACTTCTTTGAGAAATAATCTTACTCATAGCATAAATACTATGATGATTTGAATCATTCTCTTTATTATCTTCTATCAAATAATTATTATGATTAATTGTATAGCCTAGACCAAAAGCTAGCCCACTTTCAGTATAATAATCACCTGAAATATCTGCAGTAAAGGTATTTAAATATCTTTTTTGTTTTAAAATAATATAATCATAAGACATTAAAATATTTAATTTAAATTGTCTTGATATCTCAAAACCATTATTAATTGAAGCTGTAAATACACTTAAATTCTGAAAATCTTCTTCAATTGGTTTTATATAATACTTATTATAAAAATTAATATTTATATCATAATCATATACATTATTAACTTGTTTTTTATAGCCAGCATTAAGATTAGCTAAAATACTACTAGCTGGTTGGTGCTTAGCACCTGGTATTGGAAAATTAATGCCTAATTGTGGCACTGGTAAATAACTATCTTTTAAATTCTGCTTTTTTGGGTTACTATCATAACCATATCCAAAACCAATACTCGCATAAGGTATATTTATTTCATTATTGGCTTTTTGTTGATATTTAACATTTTTTAACATACTAGCAACTAAAGCTTTCTCATCATCATTTAAGCGTTCATCATCTTTTAAATTCTCTAGTTCTAATTTAAGTAAAGCTAAATTCCCGTTTTTTTGATAAATAATAGCACTTTGTAATCTTGCTTCTGTATTAGTATCATCTAATACCAAAACCCTATCATAAGCAGCTAAAGCTTCATCGTATAAACCTAATCTAAAAGCACTTTTACCCATAATTAGATTTAAATTAATATCAGAGCAAGTTTGCTTACAAATAGAACTAGCTATATCATAAGAAGTTTTATAATCTTCTTGATTATACGCATTTACTAAGTCATCAAATGGATTTGCTAATAAAGCAATAGGTAAAAATGTTAAAAATTTTTTCATAAATGTTAAGCCTTTTTTAAAAAACAAGTTTTTAAAACTATAACTCCGTGTTTATCAACTTTTGCTTCTATTTCATCATCGTTTGAAGTAAGCTTTATGTTTTTTACATTAGTTCCTCTTTTAATAGTTAAAGAACTGCCTTTTACTTTCAAATCTTTAATAACGCTAACATTATCTCCTGCTTGTAATTCGTTTCCGTTTGCGTCTTTTGGCATTTTTATATTCCTTTTTTATTTATGGTGCCCAAGGTCGGACTCGAACCGACACAGGATTGCTCCTACTAGATTTTGAGTCTAGCGCGTCTACCAGTTTCACCACTTGGGCTAAAATTGCATATAATAATAAAATTTGCTTATAAAAAAATAAAAGTGTGATATTTTAAATATATTTTACTTAATATTTGATTATGAAATTCTTGTTTTGATATTCCTATCAAAACAAGAAAAAAAAATTAATTCATTCCTAACATTTCCCAATAAGGAAGACCTATTGCAAGGCATAAAATAAAAGATACCATAGCCACTACAAATCCAGTAATCCACCATTCTTTTACGGTGTTATATCCAGCTCCAAAAATAACTGAAGCAGCAGGACCACCAAAATGAGTTAATGCTCCACCATAAGAATTTGTAGTAATTAATAAAAATGCTAATAAATATGGATCAACTCCTGCACTTTTGCCTATTAAAAATAAAACCGGTAAAAGAGTTGTAATGAAAACGGTTGCACTAGCATATAAATATCTTACGATAATACTAATAAAACCAATGATTATTAATACTATCAATGGGTCTAAATCTAAATTCATATTACCTTGAATAAATGTTCCAAGCCATTTAAAAAAGCCCAATTTATTCATCATACCTGATAGCGACATAATACCACCAAACCAAAATAATGTCCCTATACACTCTTTAGAACCTGCTATATCTTCAAATTTTAAAACGCCAAGTAATACTGATAAACTCATAGCACCAACAGCTACTGCAGTAGCATCTATATCAATCTTTAATCCAAATAAAGAACTAGCTAAAGACGGAACAGACCAACCAAGCAATGCTAGAACAAAGATTAAAACAAGCATTTTCTCACTTCTTTTCATCTCTCCTAATTCTTCTAAGCCTTGTTTTGAAATTACTATATTATCAATCTTTTTTATATCAGGGCGAACAAAAATATAAACAACTAATGGAATTACACATAAACACACAATACCAGGAATTATCATAGCAACAGCCCAATTCCCCCAATTTAAGTGAGTTCCTAAAATATCATTTGCATAACCAATCACTAGCATATTTCCAGCCATTGCGGTTGCGAAGATAAATGAAGTCATTTTTGTACTCATATAAGAATTACACGCCAAAAATGCACCTACTCTATTTTCTGTTTCAACTTTATCTTTTGATAAAGATTGTGCGATTGAATTTACAATTGGAAAGACAATTCCGCCTGCTCTTGCAGTATTTGATGGAGTTGCAGGTGATACTACTAAGTCTAAAAATGCAGTAACATAGCTAAGTCTTAAAGTAGTTTTACCAAATTTACCTATTAAAAAATAAGCCCATCTTTTACCAAGACCTGTTTTTGTAAATGCAATACTTAAAGCAAATGCAGAAACTATAATCCAAGTAGTTGAACTTGCATAACCGCTTAAAGCTTGTTTTGTAGCTTCTTTTGCACCACCTAAATAAGGTCCCATAAATAGTGCAGTTCCTGCCACTGCAGTAATTAATACCATAGAATTTGGTATAGGCTTAAATACAAGACCTAAAACTGCTGAAAGATAAATACCAAACATTACCCACGCAGCTTCGCTTAAGCCACTTGGCACGGGCAAAATAGTAGCGAATAAAAATGGAATAGCAATCAAAATAATAATAGAAATTGCTCTTTTCATCATTTCTCCTTAAAAAAAATTAAAAAATTAAGATTACTTTAGCAGAATAATTCATAAAATGTATTTAAATTGTATTTAAAACTTTAAAAAATGTGTATAAAAGTAACACTTATTATAAATTATTATCTTTTTTTGAAAAAAAATATAATATATTTCATAACTTTTTATAATATGAAAAATTTAATTAGGAAAAAATATGAGAAAATTAGCTGTTTTTATTTTAAGTTTAAATTTATTTGCATACACTTTAGATTTTCCTGGAGATAAAATTCCTTTTAGTGAAAATCCAAATTGGAAAGACCCAACTATACCTAAAAATTTATATCAAAACGATGATATAAATTATGATTTGCAAAAAAAACTAAGTGAATTAGATGAAAAAAAATTAAGAAAATTAAAAAAAGCTTTAGATATATTATTTGAAGATGAAGAAGAATTACAAGAAGAAATTCCCCAAACTGAACCCATAAAAATAAAGGAGCCAACTCCAGATGAATATATACAAATTAGCATCAGCGGAGAAAAACCTATAAAAAAACAAAAAAATACTTATCAAAACAATAATATTTTGATAAATATTAAATAAGCTTTATTTATTACGAGTTTTATTAAAACTAAAAATAGCAATTATTAATGCTAATATAGGAGAACTCATAATTTGTAAAAAATATATTAATTCACTTTGTTCTTCTTCGTTTGGAGTAATAAAACTTAATATTAAAGCAAATACTACGCTACTAAGACCTAATATCGCTAAAAAATAACTAAGAATTTGATTTTGTATTTTAAATTCTAATTCATTTTCACAATAATTTTTTAATTTAAAATACGCTAAAAACATTGCAATATAAGGTAAAAAATAACTAACCGTGGTAAGAGAACTAAGTAGCCAATAAATATCTTGAGATTTATTAAAAAATACACAAAATATACAAATAATACTAACTAAAAATGCCTGAAAAAATAAAGCCTTATAAGGGGTATTGTATTTTGGATGTGGTTTTGCTTCATAAAATTTAATTATTCCTTCTTTTGAAGCATTAGCTAGCATATATATTGGCGCTACCAACCAAGAATTAATCTGCCCTAAAGTGCCTACAAATAAACTAAAAGCCATTAATTGACTAAGACCTTTAAAACCCAAATTGTTTTCAGCATAAGTAATTGCTTGCATAATACCATCTAATATATCAGTATCTTTTGCAGGATATATCACATTAACACAAAAAGTGCCTAAAATATAAATACCTACTATTATAAATGCACTAAAAAATATAGCTTTTGGATAATTTTTTTGAGCGTTATCAATTTTAGCACCTATCATTGTGCTAAGCTCAAGCCCTGCAAATGCAAACATCATAGTGCTTGAAAACACTAAAGTATTTAAATCAAGTGTAATTAAATACCCTGAATTATAAGGAGTTGTGATTTTGTGATTAGTCAAATAAAACATTAAAGCTACAACTATTAAAAGCAATGTAGGAAATAAAATTCCAAAATAAACAAATACTTTATTTATTAATTTGGTATATTCAAAACCCCTATAATTTATATATGTCAAAATAAAAAAACTCAATATAGAAAATACTGCGATAAAATAAGATTTTGCCTGTAAATTAAATATATAAGCTAAAGAATTTGCTGCGAAATACAACATCATTGGGAAAAAAGCTAAACAAGATAAAAGATAACAAATCAAACAAAAATAAGCTACTTTTACTCCAAAAGCTTTATTAATCCATAAAAATATACCGCCACCCTTAGAAAATCTAGAACCAAGTTCTCCACATATCAAAGCTAAAGGAATAAAAAATCCAAATGCTACAAAAAGCCATAAAATAATAGAACTAGCTCCGTATTGTGCGACATAAGGAATTTGTCTTAAAGAAAAAATCCCAATCAAATTCATAAAAATAATATCTTTTATACTCAACTTCATAATAAACCTAAAAAAATAAAATGAAGCGAATAATACTATTAAAATTGTAATAATTTAGAAGAAAAAAAGAAAAGGTTTCACATAATCTGTGAAACCTAAAAATAATTTATAAAATTATTGGCAGATGATTTTTAATTCAACTCTGCGGTTTGCTGCACGGCCTTCTTTTGTTTTGTTATCGCCGATTGCATTTTGGTCGCCAGCCCAACTTGGATTAATTCTGTCTTCGCTAACACCAGCTTTTACAAGTTCAGCTTTTACTGCTTTAGCTCTTTTTTCTGATAATTTTTTGTTATAAGCAGATGTACCGATTGAATCTGTATATCCTGTGATATTTGCAAAATATGCAGGCTCTTCTTTAATTAATTTAGCTAAACGCTCAATTTCAGGAATATAGTTAGCAGTTACATTGCTCTTATCAAATCCAAAATTAACTTTAACTAATTCTAAATCATAACATGCTTTTGGTTTTGGTTGTGGTTTTGGCTCAGGTTTAACAACTACTGGCTCTGGTTTAACTTCTACAACTGGTTGTGGAGCTGGAACAACTTCTTCTTTTTTACCATCAAAGTTAAAAATTACACCTAAAGTGCTAATTACATGGTGATCAGCGTGGCGGAATTTAATTTGGTCACGAACTTCTGCTCTTAAACCAAAGCTTTTGTAAATTTTGTATTTTAAACCAATACCATAATGACCAAACATTCCGTTTTTATTGTCATATAGATTTTCGCTGAAGTTTTCATAACCAACACCTAATAATCCATAGAAATCAAAGTTAGTATCACCAACTTTAACTGGGAATACTAAGTTTAAATAACCTCTATCAATACCCACTGGAGTATGACCTGCATTATCTATACTTTTATATTCACCTTTTTGGTGTTCATAACCAATTTCTGTTCCTACTGCACCATACATATAACCAATTCTTAATCCATAACCAAATTTATTCATAAGGTCAAGATTTCCTTCTGGAACATTGTATGTAGCGATTGGGCTTATTTCTAAGCCTTCAAAATTAATATCACTTGCATTTGCACTAACAGCTATCATTGCAGCTGCACTTAAAACTAAACTCATCTTTTTCATGAATACTCCTAATTTCAAAATCGAATTAACGTTTACTAAATTGTGGTTTTCTTCTTGCTTTTCTGCGGCCGTATTTTTTACGCTCAACCACACGACTATCACGAGTTAATAAACCTTGTGGTTTAAGTAGCGCTCTAAAATCAGCACTCATAGCAGCTAAAGCACGAGAAATTCCGTGTCTTAAAGCTTCAGCTTGAGCATTATAACCACCACCTAATGTGCTAGCTGTAATGTCCATTAAACCTTCTTGCTTAGTTACTAATAAAGGTTGAACTACCTTTAATTTAATAGCTTCGTGTCCGCCTAACCAAGTATTTAAATCAACGCCATTCACTATAATTTTACCACTTCCAGCCTTAGCCCAAACTTTAGCTATTGCAGTTTTTCTTTTACCTGTTGCATAAACTTTTGCCATTTTACTTTCCTTTTACCTGAGCTGTATGTGGGTGTTCGCTACCTGCATAAACTTTTAATTTCTTAAGCATTGCACGACCTAAAGTAGTTTTAGGCAACATTCCACGAACTGCTAATTTATATAATTTTGCTGGATTATTTGCTAATAAATCACCGAATTTTTCACTCTTAGTGCTTCCAAAATAGCCTGAATGTCTGTGATATAATTTATCATCAGCTTTGTTTGTTCCAGTAAATTCTGCTTTAGATGCGTTGATAATTACAACATAATCTCCGCAATCAACATTTGGTGTATAACAAGGCTTATGTTTGCCTTTTAATATTGTCGCAACTTCTGTTAAAAGACGACCGAAACGCTTACCTTCAGCATCTACAATTATCCAATCTCTTTTAACTTCGTTTGGCTTTGTTATTTTTGTCATGATTTTACCTTTGCCAAAATTTTTTAAAAAGCTGATTATATGTTTTTAATCTTAATAATATCTTAAATTAAGATAATTTTAAGATAAATTAAAAATAAAATTTGACTTTTTTAAATTCTAAAAAAATTATTCCATTTAAGTTTATTTTAAAGATGGGGGGGGGGTAGAATAGCATTGCAATTTTTAAAAAAAGGATGTAAAAATGAAACTAGTAAAACTTAGTTTAATTGCAGTAATTACTGCAGGTTCAATGTCAGTTGCAAATGCTGTTGCTTTAGATGAAGCTATTCAAAATGTAGATTTATCAGGTATGTTAAGATATAGATATGAAGGAATTAGCGAAAAAAATTCATTAAAAGACAAATCTACAAAAGATACAATCCAATTACACGGATATAAAGCTCAATTAAAATTCACTTCAGATATAGCTGATAATTTTAAAGCTACTGCATTATTTCAGTATTCAAACCAAGATGCTTCATTTGCTTTAAATAAACCAGGTTTAACACCATCTAATGAAGCTTTAAGAGATAAAGTTGAAAATAATATAAATACAAGCAAAACTTTTAATATAAGAGATGCTTATTTAACTTACACGAATTACGATACCTCATTTATGTTCGGTAGAATGGAAATTGGCTCAATTTGGACTGATGATTTATTAGGAACAGGATTAAAAATCGTAAATAATAGCATTGAGAATGTAACTTTAGCAGCTTATGCTTTTGATAATTACAATAAAGATAGTGATTTAGGCGTTATTGCTACAAAAAATGATGATGATAGTATAAAAAGCGTAAGTGGTAAAAATATATATGGTATAGCAGCAATTGCTAATTTTGACCCAGTAGCAGCAGAGTTATGGGTAGCAAATATGGCTAGTTGGGGCACATTATATACGGTAGATTTCAATGTTAATTTAGGTGATAAAGATGATTTCGCATACAATATTCACGCTCAATACGCAGGTAATAATCTTAAAAAAGATAGAAAAGATTTATTAAAAAAAGCTACAGGCGACGAAGTAGCTAATGGTAATTTTTATGCTATTGAAGCTGGCTTTGACGCATTCGGCTTAGATTTTAATATAGGTTATGCTGGTTATGGTAAAAAGGATAAAGCTACAATTAATACTATAGAAGATAGTGGCAAATTGATTAATTATGGCGAATACGCTATGAAAGATTACCAAACAGGAGCAGTAGGTAAGAAAGATTTCGTATTCGGAACAATTGGTTATACATTTGAAGATGTAAGATTTGGTGTTGATATTATTAGCGGAACAAATAAAATCAAAAATGGCGATAAAACTGATAAAGAAAAATTATTTGAAGTTAAGCCACAACTATCTTATAAATATAGCGACAAATTAAACTTCTCAGCATTCTATGCTTATGGTAAAACAAAAAATTATGAAGGTATAGAAGATTGTAAAAAAGATGAAAAACTAATTAGATTTGAAGCAAAATATACATTCTAAAAATAGCTAGGCATTAAGCCTAGCACTAGATTAATTTGGCCTAACACTTATAAAAACTTAATTTAACTAATTTCAAACTCTTGGTGTTAGGCTTACTTAGTCTAGCTTTTACAACTAGCACCTTCTTTAAACACTGCTCCATAATCGTTTTTTGAATCAGGTTTAACTAAATCTAAATTCTTTTGCACTTCTAAGCTCTAATCAATCTAAACAAACAAGTTTTTTAAAACTAATAGCAATACGATTAAGTAATTTAAGGTATTACGAAAGGCTGAAAATATTTACAATGCGTTGTTTTTTTTTTTTTTTATTATTTAACAAATAAATCAAAATAGGAGAAAATTATGTCAAAAGATACAAAAACGATGATATGTCCTTTTTGTGATGAGGAATTAAGATTTGGTGTAAAAGTATGTAGGGGCTGTCAAGCTGAAATTACTTACGAGCACGAGAGAACATTTTCATCTGGCCATTTTGTTGCTTTTTGTACAATAACTTATATACTATTTAATTTTTATAAATCAATACATAGTTGGGGTTTTTGGATACTTATTTTTTTAGATATAAAATTTTTCGCTGGTATTTTCCCCATAAATCCAAAAGCAAAACCTAAAGCAAAATTTGAAAGAAGGCAGTTTATATAATTAAAAAACTATAAAAATTTTAAAAGCTCATCGCTTAATCAAAAAATACAAATTAATTTAAGCGAGAGCTTTTTTGAGCCTACACTTAGCAAAACTCTCATTTTAACAATTACAATAATTTTATTTAGTGTTGCATATACTCTTTATAATCATTTTATGATGATTAAAGCTATTCTTTAAGAATAGCTTTTGATTAGCTTTTACAACTAGCACCTTCTTTAAACACTGCTCCATAATCGTTTTTTGAATCAGGTTTAACTAAATCTAAATTCTTTTGCACTTCTAAGCTCTCATCCATTTGCCAAGCATTCCAGCCACCATCATATACATAAATATTTTCCCAACCATCAAGTAAGGCAATAAACCAAGCAACACTAGCTCTCCAGCCTGTGCCACAATAAAAAGCTAAATTATCATTTTTATTAATGCCTTGACTTTGCCATAATTCATATATTTCATAAGGATTTCTAAGCGTTCCATCAGGGTCGTAATAATCAGCCACATTAGATGAATTTGTCCCTGCAAATCCCCAAATAGCTCCTTTTGGCTCACCACTTTTTGGTATATAATCATAACCACTAATTTTGCCTATAAACTCATCCCAAGCCCTAATACTTACTAGCTTTAAATCCCCTTTATAATTTTTAATATCATCTGGCATTGATATATTTATATTAGCATTTGCAGGAATTATCGCTTTAAAATCACTTTCTTTGCTAGGTATATTTGGAGTTTTTTCTATGCTAAATCCTGCTTCTTGCCAAGAATATAGCCCACCATTTAAAAATCTAACATCTTTAACCCCAGCGTATTTTAGTGCAAAAAATACTCTTAAAGCTGCCATTTGATTTTTAGAATATAAAATTATAGTTTTTTCGCTTGTAATTCCTAAGTTTAAAAGATTATTTTCTAAAGTTTTTGCATCACTTAAATTCCAAACAGGAGCATTCTCTATTAAATCAGTATTAAAATGATAAGCACCTTTTATATGCTCGCTGTATTCATCACTATTTTCTCCCCAACTAACCTCAAAAACCATAAAGTCTTTACCATCAAAACTCTCAACTTTTTTGCCTTGCATTAAGTCATTTAGCCAT
The DNA here is from genome assembly GCF_020138145.1 of Campylobacter sp. RM9334. Lineage (NCBI taxonomy): Bacteria > Pseudomonadati > Campylobacterota > Epsilonproteobacteria > Campylobacterales > Campylobacteraceae > Campylobacter > Campylobacter sp. RM9334. The sequence continues at coordinate 24,392 of NZ_JACGAX010000022.1, read as the reverse complement.
TTAGGATAGACTGCTAGTTGATAGTTTTTAAGTTTTACTAAATCATTATTATTTGCATAATCTATAAAATCAGCATAAATCTCGCCTTTATAACCACGAGCTAAAAACTCCGAGCTAACTTTTTTTATCTCATCTAAATTAGAACCATAAAATACGAGCTTTTTATCCTTTGTAATGCCTTTGCCTTTGAAATATTCTTCAAATTTTTTATTTTCAACAAAATCCATTGATAAAGCACTAATATTTAAAGCCCCTTTAATATGACCGCCGTTTTTTGCCCCATCTTCGCTAAAACCATTATAATAACTATCAATTCTTGTATCAATTATCAAATAATCACTATTTAATCTAGCTTTAAACTCATCAGTATTTAATAATTTAACATTATCAGCATTAAAACAAGCACTAAAAATAAGTGCAAACAATAAAATTAATTTTTTCACGATACTCTCCTTAAAATAATCAAAAATCCAAAAAGCATAAAAGGTAAAAATATAAAAGCTTGAAAGCTAAAATAAGCACTAGCTATTAAAATATTTGCCACATTGCAACCACTTGCAAGAGAAGCTCCAAAAGCCATCAAAAAGCCTCCAATTACACTAAAATATCCTTGTTTTAGCGATACGCCTTGAAGCGAAAATGATTTCAAATTCGCAACAATCCCACCTAAAATACAACCAAATAAAAAATAAACTCCAGAATCTAAATACCTATATTGATTGGTTACTAGATATAAAATCATATTTTTACTAGGCACTGATAAAGTAAAACTAAAACCAATCATTTTCCACATCAAAAGACTTAAAATTGCTAAAACTATTGCTAGAATGCTAATTTTTTTGGCTTTATAGATTAAATATATACTTAAAATTCCAAGTAAAATCACTAAGATAAAAGGCGAAATATTTAAAAAAGTATGAATATTAGTAAGCTCGTTTTTTGTAAAAATATCTATATATTTTTTAAATATTCCATTAAATAAAGCCATACTAAAAGCAAAAGAAAAAGCCGTTATTAAATAAGAACTATTATTAATAACCCTAGTAAAACTACCGCTAACACAAGCCTTGCTAAACGCCATGCCAATGCCAAATGCAAAGCTACCTATAATAGTAGCAAGTATTGAGAATTTAAACTCGGGTATGGTAATTAGTTTAAAATATTCTAATGTGAATAAGCCAAGAGATTGTAAAAATATACAAAAACTTAAAGCACTAACAAATGAAAAATCTTTAAAATAAAAAAGATTTCTAAAACCAGAAAAAAAGCAAAATCTATATCTTGCTAATAAAAATCCAAAAACAATTCCAAATATAAGCGTATTCATTACCTAATGACTTTCTAAAATATTTTAGAAATTATATGTTTTGAAAAATAATAAATCTTAATTCATATTTAGATTATGAATTAAGATTTTCACCACAAAATCAATTTAATTTTAAAGAATTTAAATTCTTTTTAATTTAAATTCTTCGTTTTCGTAAAACACTACATAAGAGCTAATTTTGTGATTAGAAAATCTAGTTTTTATAAAGTTTTCATAGGTTTTTAGCTGTTTTTCATAAGATTTATTAAAAAACGAGCTTTTATAATCAATTATCTTAACCCAATCATCGCTAATAGCTAATAAATCTATTCTATTTACTTTATTTTCATATAAAAAGTTATATTCTTTAATCAAATTATGATTTTTGATTAGTTCTTTAAACTCCACACATTTAAGCAAATCTTCGCAAAGTTTTTTTAATTTATCAAAATCCACTTGATTAAACTTATTATATGCAAGTCTTAAACATTCATTTAAACTCTCATCATTAAAATCACTCAATTCACAAAAATAGTGAAATGCGTTTCCAAGCATAATCGCATCAGTGCTAAACTCTTTAGCCTTGACATTTTGAAGTGGCACACAAGGATTAAACTCATAGCTAATATTTATAGCACTTGCTTCATTTTCTTTATATCTAAAATTAAGCAAATCATCATCTAAACTCTCATTAGCAATTTCATTATAATTAATCCCGCTAAGTCCAGCTCCATCATTCATAATAATACAAAGAGAGCTAATCGCTCTTGTATAAGCTACATAATAAGTATTTATCTCATCAGTTTTTTTCGTATTCTCATAAATTTCAAGCTTTTTTGCATAATCTTTATCATAAAAACATCTAAGATTTCTAATAGCACTAGCGTCCTTTTTAAAGCCATACCATTTGTGGCTAGAAAAATCATATTCAATTTTAAGCCCTGTATCGTGTGGGGCATTTTTACTTAAATGAACGCAGATTAAATGCTCAAATTGTAAGCCCTTACTCTTATGAATTGTCATAATATTTATGCCTTTTGCTTCATTGTTTGATGCAAGTTTATTGCTAAGATTATATATGGTATCTAAAAAATCTTTAGAACTAATTTCATCTAAAAACTCTAAAACATACTCATCTTTACATAAATCAAGATGAGTTATTATCTCATTATAAATCTCATAAGCACTTTTTGTAATATCAATTTTAAGCCTTGAATAATCCTTGCCTAGCACAGACTTTACAAAAAAGCCATAAATCTCATCTCCTAAAATAGAGTATTTTGCAAATTCTATTAAAACCCTAACGCTCATTTTTGAAACTAATAAAGAGTTATTATTTACATTAGTTTTCAAACCAAATTCATTTAAATAATTAGCTATTTCATTTGCGTTTGCATTATCTCTTGTAAGTATGCAAATATCATCTAATTTTGCTCCGTTTTGTAGCAAACTTGCAATCTTTTTATAAACATCGTTTAAGTAATTTTCGGTGATTATTTTGCTTACAACTCCGTTTTCTTTACTTGCAACTAACTGCTCGTAATAATCATCATAAAGATTTTTAAAATTATTATTTACAAACTCTACTATTGCTTTTTTACTGCGATAATTAGTATCAAGATTTTGCAAGCTTATATTATAGGTTTTGTTTTTATGAAATAAATCAAATACTTCTTGTTTAGCACCCCTAAATGAATAAATTGATTGCTTTTTATCCCCTACATAAAAAAAGCTTTTTTGCTTATCATCTATGCCAATTCCAGCCACTATTTCTTCAACTATTGGCTTAATAATTTCGTATTGAATAACCGAAGTATCTTGAAACTCATCTATTAAAAGATGGCTTAGATTTGAATTAAGTCTAAAATAAAAAAGGTCTTTTAAATCCTTATTTTGCAATATTTTATGAACATAAATCGCCACATCACTAAAGCTTAAAATATTTTGCTCTTTATGATAATTTTTCGCAACTTCGCTAAATTTATCTAAATAATTAAAGCATAATTTTAATTGATTGCTCTCTAAAAAGCCGTAATATTTAGCAACTATTAAAAGTAATTCTTCATAAGCTGCTGCAAAAGTTGGAAGCTCCAAAGCTTTTTGTATATTTGATTTACTAGCGTCTAAAAATGAGCTAGAAAATAAAGAATTTAAATCCGTAATTTTGCTAAGCCATTCATCTACTTTTTTATTTGCTCCAGTAAAATTATCTTTAAGCCTTAAAAACTCATCAAAAGGATTTATAAAAGTCGTATCATTTATGATTTTTTCGCCTGTATAATTTAAATACAAACTCTCAAGCCAGTTTAAAAAATCTCCTAAGCTCATATTAAAATCTTTTAAATCTCTTACTAATTTTATGGCTTCATTTGTATCTAAAGACTTTAAAAACTCTTCTTTAATATCTAAATAATCAATGAGTTCCGCATCTACGCTTAAGCCTTCGTGTGTTGCAAAAAGCCTTAAAATCTTAGAAAAAAAGCTATCAAAAGTATAAATCCTAAGCTCATCTTCTTTAAAGTTTTTTAAGAATTTATTTCTTGTATTTATGATTTGCTCGGCACTTAAACCTAATAAATCTTGCAAAAATTGAAGCTCGGCAGCTCTATTTTCAAGCTCTAAAAATACCTTTGTAATTCTCTCTTTCATCTCATTTACGGCTTTTTTTGTAAATGTAAGAGCTACTATATCATTAATACTCGCCCCACTTAAAACTAAAGCAATATATCTAACACTTAGAGTAAAAGTCTTGCCACTTCCAGCACTTGCTGCTAATGCGATATGTTTCATACTCTATCCTTTTTATTTATTATTAAATGATAATAGCCATAAGCATTTTCACTTTTTTCTAAAACAAAGCCATCTTTAAGAGTTGCAATGTCGCTTTCAATCTCTTGAGATAATTTATTAAAATTTTTACATTCAAACACTGCTCCACGAGTGCTTTTTAAATAAATTAAAGCTGTTTGTATCGTAGGCTTATCTAAAAGCATTGCGTAAAAGGCTAATTGTTTTTCGTGATTTTTAGTAGAATTTGGCTTGTTTGTAGTCTTATAATCAATTATTAGCTCATCACTTATCCTATCAGCTATCCCGTAAGCATCAATATTTGTAATTTTACCCGAAAGCTTTTCTTCACAATTTGCACTTGGCTGATTGTTGTTAATATAATATGCGATTTCATCTAAATTATCGTATATTAAAGCATAATCAATTGGGCTTAATTTGTCTTTTAGCTCTTTTTCAAATTCTTGTTTTAAATTCTTAAAATCAGCGTTTTGTAAAAACTCATGAACCATAGTCCCAACTGCTGCTTTTTCGTTTGAATTGCTAGGCTCACTTAATTCTAAAATATATTTTAAATAATACTCATAAGGTGAGTTTAAATAGCACGATAATCTTGAAAAACTAAGCGGTTTTGCAAAAAAATTATGATTTTTTATAAGTTCTAAATCAGGCTCAAATATATTTTCATTTGCTTTTATTTTGCCATTAAGTGCCTTTAAAAATGATTCAATAAGCCCTTTTTCATCTACGATTTGTCTTTGGCAATTATAATCTTTTAGCATTCTAGCTGGTGATTTTTCTTCGTTTTCAAGGTATAAAACAAAAACTTCTTTGGCATTAAAAAGCTCTTTATAATAATGTCTTTGCAAGTTTTCTCTATCAGCATAGCTAATTAACCCAGCCTTTGTGCGAACAGCATTGTTTAAAAACATTTCGCTTACACTTCGCTTTGGCACTAAATCATCATTAAAATCAAGAACAATTACTAAATCATATTTCATTCCACGACTTTCAAGCATACCTAAAGCATCGACATTTCCGCCGTTTGTGTGAGAGATTTTAATATTACTAGCGTCAAGTAGTTTTATGATTTGCTCGTTTGTTAGTTTAAACTCATTATTTAAAATCTTTATATCATTTAGGCGGTTTTTTAGGATTTCTTTAATTTCAGCGTTTTTGCTAAAACTTAATAGTTGCTCTTTTAATTTATCAAAATCACTGAAATCAAGTTCGCTTGTATTTAGTAATCTTTTTTGCACTAAAGCCAACTCATCATCACCTAAAATCGCATTTAGTTTTTGCGCTATTTCGTTTGAGTTTAGCCCACTTGCAATATTTAAATAATTATGAATATCAAGAGCTTTTAAGCTAGTTGCAATGCTTTCATCAGGCATAATAAGAGCTATTTGTTTATCATTTTCGTAATATTTTGATATTAGACTAAGTGCGTAAATGTATTGATAAATTGAGCTTTTAAACGAAGCAATTTTTAAGGTATTGTTATAATTTAGTTTAGTTTGCTCTAGGATTTGCCAAGAATTATTAAAACTTAGAGTATAAGTATGATTTGGCTCAAAATCTATTTTAAATGATTTTTTTAAAAGATTTATATTGTAATCGCTTACATTTGTGATGATTTTTACATCTATTTTGTCTGAAATACTCTCAAAGAATTCTAATTCGTATTGCTTTAAAAAGCCGTTTAGATAAAAGCTAATTGATTTATATTGACTAAGCAAAAACCAATTAGCTTTTAAATCTTTAATAGTTATATCATCATATAAATTTTGATTATCTAATTCGTTTTTATAATGCTTTAAACACTCTTCTAAAATGTCTAAATACTCATCAAAAAAGCTATATAAATCATTATTTCTTAAATCATTTATGCTTACTTTTTGACTATTTAATTCGCTAAAAAATGAGAATAAATATTCTTTATTTTTTAAAAAACTTAAAAAATCATTTGAAAAATTAAGCTTTTTATAATCTTTAGTTTTATTACAAGCCCTACTCATAGCAATGATTTGCTCTACTTCAGTAGCTCTTCTTTTATCATTTATTGCGAAATCTTGCAAAAACTCATTAATACTAATTGTGGTTGGAAAAAATCCTTCATTTTTAATACTTGCTAAGTAGTTTTTAATTTGCCTTAAATTAGAAAATACAATCAAATCCTTTTTATACATTTATTTTCCTTTTAAAAGATTATTATGAGTAGTTATAGCGTAAAAAAGCTTTAATATTAAGCTTTTTTACATTGATTTTTGCAAAGTTCAAGTTTATAAAATTTTGAAAGTTCGTTGATTTTAAAATCAATCAATAAAGTCCAGCGTCCATTAGAAATATCTCCTAAATCAGCTTTAAATTCTTTTAAATTATCATCATAATTTACTATGATTTCTTTATCTTCATATTTTGTGTGTGGTCTTGTTAATTTTGCCTTTACGCTTATATTGCTTGCTTTTAAATTAGACTTTTCTTTAACTTGTAATATCACTTCATTATCTACAAATACCGCTGGGCGTTTAGTAACATCTAATCTTGTTTTATCGCCTAAAACCCTAAAAGCAAAATTATCTAAAAATAATTTTTCGTTTTCTTTGATTTTTGCGTAATTATTCTCAACATCTTGGTATTTTAAAAAATAACTTTCATCTTCATCTACTGGATAATCAAAAGATAAATAAACGGTGTAAATACAAGCAATCATCATAAAAATAATTGAACCAACAATCAAATAAGGCCAATGTCTTCCTTCTTTTATCATTTTTTCTTTACCTTTCTTCTAATTAAAACTACTATAAAAACAATAGTAAAAATATAAAAAATAGTTCTAATTGTATTTATAATATTATCATTTAAATCCCCGTAAGAATACTCAAGTTCTACACCTTTACTACTTGCAATTACATCACACAATTCAGCAAACCCATTTAAAATTGCTGCATTTACTAAATCTTTTCCTTTAGGTTGAGTAAGTATTGGCAATATTGCACCTTGTTTTGGGAAAAATCCATATTTTAAATAATAATACTCGGTAACACTTCTAAAATCTAATCCTAAATCACTTATAACATCTAACTTTTTATCTTTAAGACTAATTACTATAATTGCATAATTTTTATCAGTTTTAATACTTTGTTTTAAATCTTTAAAAGGAATTTCATTTGATATTAAAACACTTGTTTTAATACCTGTTTTTTGCTCTAAATCATTACTTAAAATATTTATTTCACTTAATACTTCATTACTTAAAGGCTCTTGTGAAAATAAATTCACAAGAGCTAAAAGCATTATAATTATTAGCTTTTTCATCCTATACCTAAATGATTAGGAGTTAAAACTGACCAAGCTGTAACTATTGCTAACACAACCATTCCTAAAACTATAATTGTTTCTAATAACTTGCTCATTTTGCGTCCTTTCTAAAATCTTCTAAACTTCTATTTTCGTGCATTTTAGCATCTTCAATTTTTTCTAGTTTATAAGGATTTCTGATTTCTTTTTGTTGAACATTTATTCCCCAAATAGTAAGCCCAACTAGGATTGATAATAATAAAACGGTAGCTATTAACATACCTGTAATTCCGTGTAATCCAAACACATTTCTATTATGATTATCCATTTTTTACTCCTTTGATAATGTGCTTACATAACGAGCAACTGCATCTACTTGCTCATCGCTTAGCATTGATTTAAAGCTTGGCATTGCTCCTATTACTTTTACGCTTGCATCAGCACTTGCTATCTTACCGCTAGCTAAAACCATTTTAATAAAATCAGGTTTAGTATAGATATTTAATGCAGGTGCTACACCTTCAGTGCCTTCTCCATTTTCTCCGTGACAAGCTGCACAAGTTGTTTCAAATACATCTTTACCAACTTCACCTTGCATTCCATTTGCTACATAAGTTGCAACTGCTTTTGCGTCATCTCCTTCAACTAAACCAGCTGGCATTTCTCCGTATCCTAAACCTGTTGAGCCGTTTTCTAAAATATCTAAAACTCCAGCAACGCTACTCCATTTAGTTAAGTCTTGAGCCTTACCATTAATTCCAGTTGCTTCAGCACCATGACAAGGAGCACAATGTAATAAAAATACATTTCTACCCATATTTAATTTAGATTCATCATCAAATGCTACATATTTTTCTTTATATTTTGCATTATGACTTGCTACTTCTTCATTATATTCACCTATTGATGAATATTTGTTTAGTGGAAAACCTATTAAAAAATACCATAAAGCAAACACTATTAAAACGATAAACATAACAGCCCAACCTACTGGTAATGGGTTTTTATATTCACTTATTCCATCCCATTCGTGCTCGCTTGTTTCAGCATCTTTTCTTTTAATTCTCATCTGTTTAAATACATTTAAACTTACTATCAACACGGTAGCAACAATAACAACTGCACCAATTATAGAAAGTAAATTTACATTATCAGAAAGATTTAACCATTTCATCACTTTCTCCTATTTTCTAATAAAGATGAATTAATATCATCATCTAATGCAAGATTTGCATATTTTTCATAATCTTTTTTACCTTCTCTTTGTGCTTTATATAAATGAATAATATAAGCATAAAGCACAAAGGTCAAAAACGCCACAAGGAAAAAATAAGCATGTCCTTGATATTGCACAAGTTCAACCAAACTCATAATTCTTCCTTACTTTAAGCTATTTAAATACGCAATCAATGCAACTATTTCTTTAATTTCGCATTTACTATCAAGTGCATTTGCACGGCAAGGTTCAAACGCTTGTTTTACTTCTTCATCGCTCATTGCATCAACAATAGGTGTAGCTTGTTCTACCATCATTTTACGAGCGTCTTCGTAAGTTCCTAATTTTGGATAACCTTCTTCATCATAAGGAACATTGAAAACTTTTTTAACAGTTAAAGCTTCAGCATAAGCTGTATCTAAATCTGAATTCTTTTTAAATAAATGTGGATATTCAGGCATAATTGAACTAGGCACTACAGAAACAGGTTTTTTCATATGATTTTCGTGCCAATCAGTAGTTCTATAATTACCAACTCTCATTAAATCAGGACCTGTTCTTTTTGAACCCCATAAAAATGGTCTATCATAAGCATATTCACCTGCTTTTGAATAAGCACCATATCTATCTGTTTCTGCTTTAAATGGACGAATTAATTGCGAATGGCAAGCATTACAACTCTCTTTAATATAAACATGACGACCTGCAAGTTCTAAAGCTGTATAAGGCTTTTTACTCTCAATTGGTCTAGCGTTAGGACTAAATGCAGGTAGAATTTCTACAACACCAGCATAAGCAATAACAACAAATACAAATACCGCAAAAAAGAAAGGATTTTTTTCTAACCAACTAAACATTTTTTACCTCCTTACGCTTGCATTGGACTTGCTGATTTTGGTTCAACTTCAACGCTTCTGCTTGAAGTAACTGACTTATAAATATTATAAGCAAACATAAAAAATCCTATTAAATATAATAAACCACCAATAGCTCTTATTATAAAATAAGGATGTAGTGCTATAACAGTATCAATAAATGAATAAGTTAGAGTTCCATAATCATCATAAGCTCTCCACATCATACCTTGAGTAATTCCAGCAATCCACATTGAGCTAAAGAATAATACAATTCCTAAAGTTTGGATAGTAAATTGGTATTCCATAATTTTTTTACTATAAATCTCTTTTTTAAATACCCTTGGAGTCATATGATAAATTGCAGCCATAGTCATAAATCCTACCCAACCAAGTGTTCCATCATGCACGTGTCCTGGAATCCAATCTGTAAAGTGTGCTAGAGCATTGATTGATTTAACTGATTGAATTGAACCCTCAAGTGTGCTGAACATATAAAATGTTGAAGCAAAAATCATAAACTTAATTAATGGGCTTTCTTTTACTTGGTGCCATTCACCTTTCATTGTAAGTAAGATATTGATTGCACTACCCCAACTTGGTAATATTAATACAACAGAGAAAATTGAACCCATTGTTTGCATCCAATCAGGAACGGTTGAATAAATCAAATGGTGTCCGCCTGCCCATAAATATATAAACATTAAAGACCAGAATGAAAATAGTGATAATTTATAAGAAAATACTGGCTGACCACTTTCTTTTGGTAAGAAATAATATATTTCAGCAATAATTGCAACCGTGAAAACAAAAGCAACCGCATTATGTCCCCACCACCATTGAATTAAAGCATCATTACTTCCTGCATACATAGATACTGAATGAAGCCAAGAACCCATTCCTGTAACTAATTTTGTAGGAACTTCCATATTATTAAATAAATAAAGCATTGCTACACCTAAAAATGTCGCAATGTAATACCAAATAGAAATATAAAGACTTTTTTCACGGCGAATTCCAATAAGTCCAAAAATTCCCATACCCCATAAAACCCAAATAACAACAACTGCTATATCAAAAGGCCATTCAAGTTCTGCGTATTCTTTTGAAGTTGTAACACCAGCAAAAAGACTTACAACAGCTAATAATATAGTAATCATAAAGATTATAAAATGAGCTTTACCTATGAACATTAAGAATTTTGATTCTCTTAATGAAACTTTTAAAACTCTTTGACCTACATAATACCAAGTAGCCCAAATACCTGAAAGCATAAAGCCATAAACAACTCCGTTTGTATGAAGTGGTCTTAGGCGGCCAAATGTAGAATATTCACCTGCAATATTATTTAGCTCAGGAAATGCTAATTGAAACGCGATTAAAGTTCCAATTCCCATACCGATTATGCCAAACAAAATACATGCGAACATAAACCACTTAGCTACGGTATAATCATAGCCAAGATTTTGCGATGGATTTGCCATAACTGCTCCTTAAATAGAAATTAAAATAATCTGCTAATTATAATCTTAAAAAAAATAAACTAAGCTTAATTTGTAATAATTTTGAAATCTTTTTTATAAAATTCTAAAAAAATTCTATTATTTCTCTCGTGTAATTTATATTCATTTAAGCAATCTAGCTCATCTTTTACGAATGAGCCTTTGTATAAAATAAATTTCGTATTATCATTGGTTATATCATTACATAAAGTAACAATTAGTTCTGTTTTTGCAAAAGCTCTTGAAGTTATCAAATCGCATTTTAAGTCTTTTTCACATTCAACTTTTATAGGTTTAATAAACACATTATCTAAATTAAACTTAGCTTTAATTAGCGATAAAAATGCTGATTTTTTATAACTTGGCTCATACAAATAAAAATTACAATCTCTTTTTAAAAAAGCTAAAAATATAGCAGGAAAACCAGCACCTGAGCCAATATCTGCTATATTAATTCCTGATTTAAATTCTACGAAATTAAGTATTTCAATACTATCAAGTGCTGCTGCTTTTATATCTTTTAATCTTGTAATATTATGAACTTTATTGTATTTTTTTAATTCATCTTCATATGAATTTATAAAAGCTAAAAATTCATTATTCATTTAGCATATGCCCCATTTTGCAAGATTTAACTTTTAGATATTGTTTATTGTATTCATTGCTTTGCATTATTAATGGTATGCGTTTTACATCTTTACTAATAGCTTTTAATTTTAAAGGATTATTTGTAAGCAATCTTACGCTTTTAATTTTGTAATATTCAAGTATAAAATCAACTATTTTATAATCTCTTTCGTCATCTTTAAAGCCTAGTTTTAAATTCGCTTCAAGTGTATCAAATCCATTATCTTGTAAATTATAAGCATTTACTTTATTAAATAGACCTATTCCACGACCTTCTTGACGAAGATAAATAACCATTCCGCCATTTGCTTCAATATATCTTAAAGATGCTTTTAATTGGTCTCTACAATCGCATTTAAGCGAACCTAAAGCATCACCTGTAAGGCATTCAGAATGTATGCGAACATTAATCTCATCACTAATTTCGCCTTTCATAATCACTAAATGCTCTTTTTCGTTTTCTTTAAAAGATTGGATAATAAAATTTCCAAATCTTGTAGGTAAATTTGCTTGTTTTGAAATTTCAACTAACATTGTTTAACTCTTTTTTGATTTAATTAGCCTTAATTATACAAAAAAAGGAGTTTAGTGTGCGTAAATTTAGACGACTTAGAAAAAGCCCTATAATTAGGGATTTAGTAAAGGAAAACCAACTTAGCTTAAACGATTTGATTTACCCTTTATTTGTAGTAGATAAAAAAAGTGCAAAAATTGAGATTAAATCAATGCCAGGAGTTTATCAATTAGGATTTGATGAATTACTAGCAGAATGCAATGAATGTTTAAAGCTTGGAATTAAGAGTATTTTATTATTTGGCGTATTAGATGAAAGTGCAAAAGATAGTTGCGGAAGTGATGCAATGAGTGATAATGGGCTTATAGCTCGTGCTATTAGAGCTATTAAAGAGCGTTTTGGCGATAGCTTATATTTAATTGCAGATTTGTGCTTTTGTGAATATACAGACCACGGACATTGCGGGGTATTAGATGAAGATGGATATTTAAATAATGAAATTACGCTTTTAAATTCTAGCAAACAAGCTTTAGTAATGGCTAGAGCTGGAGTTGATATGATTGCACCTAGCGGAATGATGGACGGAATAATAAAAACTTTAAGAACTGCTTTAGATGAAAATGGCTTTGATACTTTACCTATTATGGCTTATTCAACCAAATTCGCAAGTGCATACTATGGACCTTTCCGTGATGTGGCTAATTCAGCTCCTAAAAAAGGCGATAGAAAAGCTTATCAAATGGATTATGCAAACGGAAAAGAAGCTTTAAATGAAAGCTTAGAAGATGAAAAACAAGGTGCTGATATATTGATGGTAAAACCTGCTTTAGCATATTTAGATGTAGTTAAAGAAATTAGCCAAAACTCACTACTTCCACTATGTGTTTATAATGTAAGCGGGGAGTATTCAATGCTTAAAAACGCTGGAATAGCTGGGCTTGTAGATTATCCAAAAATCTTAATGGAAACTATGATTAGTTTTAAAAGAGCGGGTGCAAAACTAATAATCACTTATCACGCTAAAGAATTAGCCGAAATGTTAAGGGGATAAAAATGGATTTTAGTGTATTAGCAAAATATCAAACAAGTGGCCCAAGATATACTTCATATCCAACAGCTATTGAGTTTGGTGAAGATTATAAATATGATGATTTTATAAAAGATTTAGAAAGTAACGAGAATAAGCCTTTATCGCTTTATTTTCACTTGCCGTTTTGTCGTTCGGCTTGTTATTTTTGTGGCTGTAATGTAATTTATACAGCTAATGAAGATAAAAAAGAAAGGTATTTAGATTATATTTTAAGAGAGCTTGATATTTTAAAAACTCATCTTAAGACAAAAAAAGCTATTCAAATGCACTTTGGCGGTGGAACGCCTACATTTTTTAGTGCAGCTCAACTTGAAATCTTGCTTAAAAAAATTAATGAAATATTTGAGTTTTTACCTGATAGTGAGCTTTCTTGTGAGATTGACCCTAGATTTTTAAATGTTGAACAAATGAGCGTATTTGCAAAATACGGCATAAATAGAATTAGCTTTGGAGTGCAAGATTTTGACCCTAAAGTGCAAAAAGAAATTCATAGAATTCAACCTTACGAAATTACAGAAAATGCAGTAAAACTAGCAAGAGCAAATGGGGTAAAAAGCATAAATACTGATTTAATTTACGGACTTCCTTATCAGGATTTAAATTCATTTAGCAAAACGCTTGAGACAATTTTAAAAATAAATCCTGATAGACTTGCTGTATTTAATTACGCTCATGTGCCTTGGATTAAAAAGAATATGAGAAAATTTGATGAAAGCACTATTCCTGAAGCTAAAACTAAGTTAGAAATTCTAAAACATACTGCGAAATTTTTAGGCGAAAATGGCTATAAAATGATAGGAATGGATCATTTTGCTAAACCAAATGATGAATTATTTAAGGCTTTAGAAAATGGCACACTTCATAGGAATTTTCAAGGATATACTACAAAAGGTGGGGCTATTTTAGTTGGCGTTGGGCTTACTAGTATTGGAGAAGGACTTAATTATTACGCACAAAATTATAAAGATTTAAACCTTTATGAAGCAGCTATTGATAATGGCAAATTACCATTTCATAGGGGAATTAAACTTAATAATGATGATTTAATTAGAAAAGCTGTAATAATGAGCTTAATGGCTAATTTTAGTCTTAATATTAAAGAAATTGAAAAAGAATTTAAAATAGTATTTTGGGATTATTTTAACGATGCAAAAGAGTATTTAAAAACTTATGCTGAATTTTTACAAATTAGTGATGATGAAATAAAAGTAAATGAAACAGGCACATTATTAATCCGTAATATTTGTATGGGATTTGATGCTTATATGAAAAATAAAGGTGAAAAGACCTTTTCAAAAACATTATAAAGGTAAGTAAATGTATGAATTAGCAAAAAAAGTTATATTTAAGTTTGACCCTGAAGATATGCACCATTTAGTAATCAAAGCTCTTAAAACTCAAAGATTTTTAAAAGTAGTTGATTATAAAAAAACTTATAAGAATTTAGAAAATGAATTAATCAATATGAAATTTTCTAATCCTATTGGACTTGCAGCAGGATTTGATAAAAATGCTGAAGTGGTAGCTCCTTTAGCAAATCTTGGCTTTGGTTTCATTGAAGTCGGAGCAATCACTCCTAAGGCTCAGCCAGGTAATCCTCGCCCAAGAATTGAAAGATTAGTAGATGAGCTTAGCATTCGCAATGCAATGGGGTTTAATAATGATGGCGTAGAAGTTGCAAAAGCAAATTTAATGCGTGAGAATTTCTCAAAACTACCTCCGATTTTTATAAATATAGGTAAAAATAAAGTTACACCTAATGAAGAAGCGATAAATGATTATGAGATTTTAGTTCGTGAGCTAAAGCCTTATGCAGACGCTTTTGTAATTAATATAAGTTCGCCTAATACTCCAAATCTAAGAGATTTACAAAATGCTAAATTTATTGAAGAAATTTTTACTAGACTAAATGCTATTAATGATGTGCCAAAATTTATAAAATTTGCTCCTGATATGGACTTTGGCTTGGCTACTGAATTAAGTCTAACAGCTTTAAATGCTAATGCTTGCGGAGTGATTTTAAGCAATACTACGCAAGATTATTCGCTTAGCAAAAAGCCTGATTTAACCAAGGTTGGCGGCTTAAGTGGTAAAGTATTAGCCGAAAAGTCTTTAAATATGCTAAAAGCAATCGCACCAAGCGTGCATAAAAAAGGCATAATTATTAGTAGTGGCGGGATATTTGACGCAGCTCAAGCTTATGAGCGTATAAAATGGGGTGCTAGTTTAGTTCAAGTGCTTTCATCTATGATTTTCGTTGGACCTAGAATTGCTAGAAATATAAATGATGAGCTTACAAAATTAATAGAAAACGATGGCTTAAACTCAATTAATCAAGCCATCGGCGTAGAATTATAAGAATTTGAAATTCCTATTTCAAATTCTTGATTTTTCGCATTGCTAGAATATAGACTAAAATAAATGAAAGTAAAAATAATCTATTCATATATTCATAAAAAATACCGCTTCTATCAAAGCAAATAATTTGAATATAAAAAGCTATAAAAGATATTAGAGTGATTATTTTTGTAATTGCTCTAATGTTTGATTTATAGTGATTTAATAAATAAAATATATCAATATAAATAATAGGCATTATTATTATGCTAAGTTCAGTTAATGCCATTATAAACACTATTCCAACGATAAAAATAGTTAAAACAATAGTAATACCAAGATAAAAACTAAAAGGTATTATCAAATTAGTCTTACTAGCAATTGAGCTAAAATCTAAAGTTAAAAAATAAGCTAAAGAGCGTTTTGGAGTAATCTCATTAAAATGCCTTTCTTTTATCATTGATAAAATCAGTGCAAGTATGAAAAAAATAATAAAACCAATGGCTTTATAATTAATTGAAAGCATAAAATTATCTTCTAAATAAACCCTAAGCCAATGAAAGCATACTAAATAATAATCAATAAGATAAAACGCTATTATTACAATGATAGTTTTGATTATTTTATTTTTTGTGATTGAATTAAGCCTTTGTAAAGTGCTAAGAATTAGTATAAAATCAATAGCAAGATAAAAATTAGCATATAAACCCTGAAAAACAATTTGAGAATAACTCATAAAATCATTTTTAATAAAAGTAAAATCTACATTATTAGCTAAAACTAAACGCACAAATCTTGAAAACTCTATCAAACAATAAAACAAGCCAAATGCTAAAATCGGAAAAACAAAAATCATAAAGGCATACGAACACCTACTCATAGTAGCTCTTAAATTAAAATTAGCTACATTAATCAAAGCTTCTTTTATGCAATTCATTTTGTATACCCCCCCCCCCCATTAACAACTCGCAAATATCAACGCCTAAAACCTTGCTAATATTATAAATATGCTCTAGGTTAAAATGTTTGCCGTTTTTGTTGTTTTCACAATTTGAATAAAAGGCAATTGATTTTATGCCTATACTTAGGGCTAAATCTAGTTGGCTTATGTTTTTTTCGGTTCTAAATTTTTTAACATTACTTGATACTAATTTATAAAATTCTTCTATTTCTTCAGTGTTTTTCATACATTATCCTATAGGTAAAATCTAATAATTTAAACGATATAAAAATTTAAAATCTATATCCTATAGGATAAATTAATTTATTTATGATAAATTTGCTTTTAAATTTATTTAAGGAGAAAAAATGAAAAAATTATTTTTGTTTTCATTAGTTGCATTAGCTTTTAGCTCTTGTGCTGCTATTGATAATTTCACAACCTATACTGAAGGCACTAAGATTACCCAAGATGAGCTTGATAGCATTGTGATTAACAAATCTAGCAAAAGTGATTTGGAAGAGAAATTCGGAGCACCTAGCAGAATTAGTTCTTCTAATGAATGCGAAATGTGGCATTATGATTTCGTTAAGATTAGTTCTTTTAGCCCAAATATAAATGATTCTAATGTTTTTTGTATCAACAAAAAAGGCATAGTAATTAAAAAATTAAAAGCTAAAACAAAAAGCAATAATCCATTATTAAGATAAGAAATTATAAAAGATTGTTTTAATAAAACATTTGCAGAGCTTAATCCTAGTTATTATTTTAGGTATTTATTTTTGGCATTGTAATATCTGTTTTATTTTTATGTTAGTAGCTAACTCAAGCGGTAATATAGTTGCTCCTATTTTTGTTGGTATTATTAATGCTTTACTTTATCCATATTCAAGGTTTGTTTATGAAAGTATTGTGAATTTTATTATGGGAAATAATGTATTTTTCTTTCAAGGCAAATTATTTTTAATATATTGGTTTATTAAAATTTGGATAATGCTTTTGTGTTGGATATTGTCTATTGTTATTGCTCCTATTGGATTAATATATTTATATTATTACCACAGCAAAAATCAAAACTAAAATTTGGCTTTTAAAGCCAAATTTTATATTTTATAGTATTGATAAATGGTATCCATACAAGTATTTTAATACAGATTTTTTACTAAAACAATTATTAAAAAAATAACTTCTTACTACTAGCCCACAAATATATTTTCATTTTTAGAACATAATTAATAAGTAAGCATTAATAAATCTATGTTGTGTTGTAGCTATTGAATATTTATCTTTTATTATTAAAGGTTTTAATCATTTCATTGTTATAAAAATCTAGCTAAATTTATTAGAAAAATTTTTTATAATAATTATCAAATAGCCTTATTTTATTGACTGCACTTACGATTATTTTTTAACTACAATTTGTGTTTTTTAACGAATTTAAATCAAATTCTAAGATACTTTTCCTAAATTACACTAAATCACCATTAAAAGCTTTTTTATGTTTTTAGCCAATCTTTTATACAAATTCTTTTAAACTTCAAAACCTCATCAATTCTTACTATTAATTTTTAAATTAAAAAGATGGCAAAAGAATTTATAAAAATTATCAAAATATAAAACTACAAATTTATATAGAATTTGAATTTTGACTAACGATTCTAAAATTACAAAATACATTTTCTTACTTTTTTGTAAAAAGTATTATTGCATTTACTTCACAAACAATAACCAAATAAAATTCACAATATATTAATCTGCTACAATATAAAAAAATATTTAAAGGTTGAAAATGAATATAAAAAAATACAAAAACAAAACTATAGAAATATTTAAAAGTATTTTTCTATTTTTGAAAAAAATCTGCAAATGGATACAAGAAAAACTTGCAACGCATATAATAAAAGAACAAAATAATGACGATTTTTTTCAAACTAACAAGATAACAAAAAGACGAATATATAACAATATTAAACAATACGGACAAATATCTCTTGCTTTAGGGCAAATTTTATTATTTTTGCTAGTTGCTGGCTCAACATTAAACTATGGTAAATTTTATGTATTAGATTTACACTACCAAGTAGATTTAACATTTGAACAATTTATAACATTTGGCTTTTCAAACATAATATATGTTATATTATATATGTTTTTATTATACATTCCTATTGAATTAGCAATCATAACAAAAAAATTTAGCCCTAAATTCACGGTTCTTGACTTGATAGTATTTATATTTGCGATTGCATATCTCTATATTTTTTCCTCATTAGTTTTATTATTCTCAATAAAAGATTTTAATTTTTTTAAATTTATTTGCTTTGTATATTTTATTTTTATCATTATATCGTCTTACTTTATTTTATTGAATAAAACTAAAAAATATAATCAGTTTAGATTTATAAGCATCATTATTATTTTTTGTGTATTTTTAGCCACAGATTATAACACTACAAGAATGTCAGGAATGGGAGAATACAACGCTACAATAATTGTTGATAAAAATAGCTTTATAAAGGATATTATAGATATAGAAGATAAAAAAGAAAAATATACAAAAAATTATCACTATAAAGGCGAACATATCGAGCTAAAAGATGTGAAAGTATTATCAACTTTAGGAGATATTGCCTATGTGGAATTATGTAGTGAAAATATAGAGATAGGTAAAACATTAGAAAAAGATTGTGAAAAAAGCATAAGAGTTGAATTTATCAAAAAAGACATTCATATAATAAGAGATGGTAAAAAGCAAAATGTTACTAATACAGAAAATGGTAGCAATAAAACAAACAACGAAAGCAAAGAACAAAATGAACAAGATTTAGAAAAATCTAAAGAGAATAAAAAAGAAGAAAGCACTACAAAAAATAACTAGAATTTGAAAATAACAATCTAATTATATTCAATTATTACAAAGCTAGCCTATAGGCTAGCTAAATATATTAATCATCACCTAAATAATCTTCATTATTTGGATTATGTGCATCAGCCCAATCATCCATACAAGCATCGTTATTTGGATTATTAATATCTGACCATAAATCTAATTCTTCTTGAGACATTGCCATTTTATTCTCCTTTTTTATTGCTATTTTTATTAGCTGCTCTTTGAGCTCTTGCTGCAAAACTATCTTTGCTTACAATACCACCATTTCTCTTAGCTTCGCTTGATTGAATTCTTGCTGCTGCTTCTTTATCCATCGCGTTTTTACTCATCGCGTTCTCCTTAAAAATTATTTTAGTTTTGCAAAACTTACAAAATGATATAATAATGACTTGTGAATACCTGTGAATTAAGAGAAAAAATGAATAAAAATAAAAAAATAGCAAAAAACTATGCTTATCAAATAAAAGAATTAATTAAAACTAGTGGAAAAAAACAAGAAGACATAGCAAGTGAAATATCAGATTGCATATACGCAGATACACACAATAATGAAAAAGAAGTTTCTAAATTTAAAAATAGATTTAGAAAAACTTTAAGCGAAACATTAAATAATAATAAACAAACAAGTGATAAAACGCTAGAAGAATTAAAACAATGGTATGAATACTTATCTTCAAAATATGATAAGCATTCATATAGAAAAGAAATTTTAGGAGAAGATATTTATAATTTTTTTTATAAAGATTAAAAATACCGTTTTGTATATTCTGTGGTTAAATTATTTTCTTTTATATCATTTTCAATGTTTTTTAAAGACTGAAAACATTCTTTTTCAAGTTGTTCTTTTTTATACAAATAGCTAGTTCTAGTTTTTTTATCCACACAACTATTAATTAAATAATATTCCTTTTCTATTGAATATCGCTTACTTAAAATTCTATTTTCATATTGTAAATTGCTAATATGTCTTTCAAGCTTAGCTATATCTTCACTAGAGAAAAAATAACTATGCCCTAAAGCACCACCACCAACAAAAATTCCAATTCCTAATATTCCGCTAATAATATCACCTTTATTGCTAGTTTTATTACTCATCTATTCTCCTTAAATATAATATTATATAGTTAAAAATATTATAAATATAAATTAATAGCATATTATAAAAACGATAATCCTACACAAAAAATATTAAACTCTACTCGTTAGCTAATTCAATAGCCAAAATCTCAGCTTGAGCTAAAACCCCATCAATCGCTAGCTGTTGCATATCAGGTGGATAGCCGTATTTATTGAGCACTCTTTTTACAGCTACTCTTAGCCTTGCTCTTACATTTTCTTTTATCATCCAGTCTATACTTGCATTGTTTTTGATGATTTGTAGTATCTCGCTAACAAGAGCTAAAAGCTTTTCATTTCCTAAGATTTTTTCATACTCATCATTACAAGCAAGTGCTGAGTAAAAAGCATATTAATACTTATATTTCTTGTATTTATTTAGCAAAAATACGATACAATACAATGTAATTTTAACTTAAAGGATATTTTATGTATATAAAAACTATGAACTATCCTAGCATATGTTTTACAACTGAAGATGTTTCTTTTCACTATGATTTTTTATCATGTTTTCAAAGTGCTTTAATTCCAGCTTCTAAACCATTTAAATTAGCTAACAAATATCAACAGTACAATAATGATATGGCAAAAAAAATTGAAGCACTGGTTGATAAATATGAAAAAAAGAACAAGAAAATAAATCAAATAAAATCATTTTTTAAAAATCTAAAAGAAAATGAATGGTTTTATGTATGTGAAAAAGAAATTCAAGATATATGTGATGAATATCAAGTGGAATTAGAATTAATAAGAAGAAACGAAATTGATAACACATTGTTTAATAATAATATAAAAGCAATTCAAGAAATATTAACCAAATATGATATAGTTTCCATAACAACAGAACAATCTTGTAAAATAGGGGAATCATTTAAAGGTAATAGAATATGTAGATTTTGTGGAAAACAAACACCAGAAGTTACTTTTAACAACAAAGCTCATGCTATATCAGAATCACTCGGCAATAAAAAAATAATACTCAACGAGGAATGCGATATATGCAATACTAAATTTTCAAAAATAGAAAATGAATTTGCTATTTTCCATAATATAGATAGATTTCTATGTAATGTAAAAAATAAAAATGGAAAATTGCCAAAACTTACAAATTTAAGTTTTTATTCCAAAGACTTTAACATGCAATCTACCACGAAAGACTTGAATAGCGAACAAACACAACTTATTGATTCCGTTAAAATAACACCTCAAAATATATATAAAGCATTATGTAAATTTGCTTTAAGTATCACAGATAAAAAATATCTAAACTTTTTTGAAGAAACAATTAAATGGATAAACCAAGATAATTGTGAAAAAATAAACCTTCCAAATATTTTCATATTAAACCATGGTAAAAAAAATGACTTTTTAGATATACAAATTTTTATAAGGAAGGATGATGATAATGGCTTACCTTTTGCATTTTGTACATTTGGGTTATATTATTTTTCATACATATTTATGATACCTTTTAGCAAGGATTATGAATACGTATTAAGTAAAAATCTAGAACAAGAACTAGAATGCTTAATTCTTCAAAATTTGAACCATAAATATGAAAAAATCAATTTATCCTATAATAACCCTACCATAGTTAATGTCAATATAAAATAATTTAAACAAAAAGTGCTTACAATGTGATGTAAACACTTAAGTAATTATAAACTAAAAAATAATTTATAATTTTACAGAATATTTTTCTACAATCAAAGAGTTTATTTCTCTTGTTATGTCTTTTCCATAAGATTTATTGATAATTTCATTAATTTTACAAAAATCAGCTTGTCCATCTTCTGATGATAAACATTCTTTCAATAAATAATTTGCCAAAGTTTCAGCCTCAACAAGAGTAATTGCATAGTTATTTATATCATCAGCAACCCCACGAGCAAATTTAGAAGCCACGATGATGGCATATCTAGAGCCATGTTTTTTGATGTGCTTATCAATTCTTGCTGGGTTTATTCCCTCCAAAACAGCTTTACGTTTTTTTGCATCAACATTTACTTTAAAATTATCTAATTTAATACTAATATTACACAAAATATCCGTATTGCCAGCACCACTTATTTTACTTACATTTTGAACCTCTCTAAATAACTCAAAGCAATTGCCCAGAATATTCTCAAAGCTTTTTCCATCATTACTGCCATATTTTGCCTCTTTTGGCATTGATTCTATTATATTTCTTATCTTTTCAACTCTATTTCTATGAATTTTAATATCATAAAAATACTCTAACATATCAAACTCGTATAATTCTCTGACCCAATCATCTCTATTCATACAGTCTGATTCTAATTTTGGTTTTAAAAAAGGTGAATGTATAGATATTAAACACTTTGCATAATCAATCAAATCAGAATTTAATACAATATAGGAATTGTAGAATAATTTTCTAACAGTGTCTTTGCCTTGTATAAAATCAAAACTCAAACTTTTTTTATCAATATATGTTTTAAACACTCCAAAACTCGTAAAAATTTTAGAAAAATAATTACGAACCTCATGGGTTGCATTAGAAAACACATTATGGTAATCATATACACTTTGAAACAACTTTAATTTCTCATCAAACGTTAAAGCCCTATACTTTTTAATATCTTTTATAAGTTGCTTGTATTTAACTTCATCAATTGTTTCTAAAAATACCAAAAACCATACAAACTCATCATAATAAATCTTACCATCCAATCTTTCATCTAACAAAAGCTTTACTATAAGCCTTCCTACGTAAATTTGAAAATTGCTAGAAATAGTACTATTGGGGTGTGGGTACTGCATGCTAAATAAATTAATAAAAGCAACAATTGACTCTTTTGTTCCCATTGACAAAAACTGGGTGGATACTGATGGTATAAATTCCTTATCCTTTTTATATCCAAACATATAAAAACACACTTGAGACATTCTTACACCAAATGTACTTGGTGAACCTTTTACACTTCTACCCTTATAAACCCCACTAGCTTTTGATTTTTGTAAAATATCATCTGCTGTAGCACAAGGATTAGAGGTTAACAAGCCAACCATTGACAAAATGAGCTTTTTATCATTGATATTTTTTTGTAATATCCATTTATTATCTTTTCTTCTATCATACATTGCTAATTCCTTTTAAAATTTCAAACATTAACTTAGGGGGAACACTCTCTCCTATTATTTGCCTAATAAAAGTATCTGAATATTCTTCTGGATAATCCCAATCTGGATTTATAGATGATACTATAAAAAGTTCCCTTAGAGTTAAAACCCTAGCATCAGAGTATGTTCCATCTGCTTGTTTTCTACCTGGATGAACATTGTTATGCGAGCCAATATTTCCACTATTCATTGTTCTAGCGGGTGCTGGTTCATCCCATTTCATCCTTTTATAAGTATTATGAAAACCTTTTACTTTATCTCCATTTTCTTTTCTTGGATAGTAAAAATTATTCTTAAATGCAGATTGACCAGATGGAGTATGTTTCATACATAATATTTCTCTAGGATTATGCATCTTTGCACTATGATGTTTTAAATTAGAAATCTCGCCAGATTCTAAACTTGGCAAATGTCCTATCGCCTCTTTTAGTGTTATTTCTCTTTGCTTTTTAGGTGCATTCCAAATCAAATGCTTTTTACACATTCTTATTACTGCTCTAGGTCTACTTTGCGGGATTCCAAAATCTTTAGCGTTAAAAATATCAACTTTAATATCATATTTATTGCTAAATAACTCATATACCATCTCTTTAGTTGGCTTAACAATATCATTATATTTAATCAAAACATCTAAATAACGTGGAACATTTTCTATCAAAATATAATCAATTTCTTTTTGCTCAATAATCTTAAATACTTCTACAATCAACTGATTTCTCAAATCAGCATTCAAATCCTTATCTTGCTTATTCACCCCCAAAGTGCTAGC
>NZ_JACGAX010000021.1:0-34941 GCF_020138145.1 Campylobacter sp. RM9334 | reverse complement strand
CTAAATCTTTTAAATCATCTAATTTCTTTTTATCTTTTGTTTGATATTGTTTTGGTTAATTAGAACTTGAGTAGTTCTAATTTTTATCTATCTATTATATTTTTAGGTAGAGTGATGATATTTTTCATAAGTATAAAAGGACTTGTTAATATATCTTTAGCTAGGCTAGTTTTATATTCAAGATTGTCTAAACTACCGCTAATTTTTAATTGAGTAGCTATTTTATTATCCTTACCGCCTATAAATATTTCTTTTACGATAGGAATATTGCTTATGATTTTATTTGTATTTTTTAGAGTAAAAATATTAAGAGTAATATCTGCTGTTTTTGATTTTGTATTAATAATGCCTTGACCGCTACAATCTATGTTGTAACCTAAAATATTAACCTTATCAATATTTATAATGTCATTTTTATTTCTAAATTCAATTGAGCCAAATTTTATCCCTAAACCTTTTTTTGTAAAACCCGGCTTATTAAAAGTTACTAAAGCCGGTATGCTTTCTATAAATGCGATTAGATTTATGTAGTTTTTGGTATTTGATAAATAGGCATTTCTTATATTAATTAAGCCTTCATAATCACTTAAAGTATTGCCTTTTGCATCTAAATCAATTTCTCCACTTATAAAAACTTCTTTATTTACGATTTCATTTAGTGCTTGATGGCTTAGTTCTCTTAGGTAGGCTTTAAAATTGTTTTTTCCTATTTGGGCTATCAAATCTCCACCTTTAATAAAACTTGCACTGATTGAAGTTTCATAAGGATTTTTATTCAGTTTTAAATTCTTGAAATTAAATAAAAAATCTTTATAAATAATCTTAGAATTTAATAAATTAAGAGCTATATTATTATTGCTATCATTATTTTCATCATTATTTAATTTATTTGCGTCTATTATTAGATTATTTAGATTAATAGTTGTTTTATTGTTTTGAGAATTTAAATTAATAAGATTGCTTTTGGTATTTATTGTGGTTATGTTGTTTTGAATACTTATATAAAAGTCATCTTGAGTATATTTATAATTATTATCTAAATTATTTGGATTATTTTTATATAAATTAAAATCAAATTTAGCATTAAATATATTTACAAAAAATGCCCCATCTTTACTACTTAATTCAATATCTCCATCATTAAAATTTAATTTTTTAAGTTGCTTTGAATAACTAACAATACTTGAAATATCGCTTTTTATAAGTAAATTTTTATCAAAATATATTGTGGTATTTAATGCCGGAAAATCTAAAGTTTTATTATTTAGATTTAAATTCATTTTTGCTTTATCGCTGTAATAAAAATAATCTTTATAATCAATTCCTAAAGTCTTTATATTTACACTTGCTAATTTGGTTTTAGTATCTAAATTTATATCCGCATTGCTTATTTTTAATTCTTTTGTATCTGCATTACCTTGAATTGCTACTAAATTATCATTTACACTTATATTTAAATTAGCGTTAAAGTTAAAATTACTAAAAGAATAATTTCCATTGGTTTTAACATCTACTTTTACATTGTGAGTATGGTCATTATTTAGTTTTATATTAACTAAGGTGCTTGTTTTACCACTATTTTGCTTTAACCCTAAAACAACATTATAAGCATTTAGTATTTTTTCTATTTCACTATTGTAAAGCGCATTATTTGAGATGATATTTATATCAATATTTGGCTTTAATAAATTATCTATTGTTAAATTAAATTCATCAATAGTTGTGATATTGTCTTGAGAATTTACATTATTTGCTAATAGCTTTAAACTATAATCTTTTAAGCTTAATTTAACTTCTTTTGCATAAGCATTTGGTGCTTTATCATTATAATTTGCAATTACATTTGTAAAAACACCTTCTCCTAAGGTATTTTCTAGTTGATTATTTTTTATTTTTACAATAAAGCTACCTTTAAAATTATCAAATTTTACTCTAGTTATTAGCCATTCTTTTAGTATTGGTTTTAAATAATTTTCAATATGTTTAAATGCTTCTTGCTGATTTTTAATCTCTAAATTATCAACGCCTAATAAAAAATCATTTTTTTTATTTATTATATTTATTTTTGCGTTTAAATCATTGTTTATAGAGTGTAAATATCCTTTAATTTCAACATCTTTAGCTATTTTTATATCTCCATAAAAATATAAGTTTTTATATTTTAGATTTGTAATGTTTGCTAAAAGCTCATTTGAGTATAGATTTATTTTTATATTTGCTTCAATATCATCTGATTGGATATTCAATTGGTTTTCATCATAATATATTTTGACTAAAGCATCATTTATTTGAATATTTTTTATATTAATACTTTGAAAAAATAAAAATACTTGTTTGTATTCTTTAAGGCTTAATATTTTTTTTCTAATTTGATTTATATCTAGTGCTTCGTTGCTATTTGCTTTTTTTATATAAACTTTATTTATATTTAAGATTAGTTTTTTATCAAGTTTCAAATAAAGCTCAGAGATTTCAATATTAATTAATTTAAAATCCTTAATTGAAATTCCATTGGCTAATACAAATACAAAGGCGATTATTAAGAATATGAATATAAAAAGAATTTTAATTATTTTATTTATGTGTTTTGATGTTTTAAGCATTTTTGTCCTAGCGATTTTGTTTTACTTATTGCAGCCTGTTAAGTCAAATTCTGTTGTATTTATACCACAAGGCTCTAATGCTAAAATTATAACAAGTTTAAATAACACTAAATTGCAATTTAGCAAAATAGACCAATATTTGTTATTATTTTTTGGACACCCGCAAAGTGGTTGGATAGCAGTATCTAAACCTATTTTAACAAGATATGAATTTTTAAAAGAGCTAACTACAAATAAAGCAGCGTTAGTTAATCTTACTTTAATTCCAGGTGAAACAAGTGAATATTTTTTAAGAGAAATTGCAGCAAAAAAACTTAATTTAAATCCTGATAAATTATTAGATGAATTATATTCTCAATCAAATAGAAAAGAAGGTATGCTAACTCCTGATACTTATTCAATTCCATTAGGAATTAGTGAAAGATTGTTTATAAAATATTTATTAGAATTTACAAAAAAAAGAAACGAAACAATTAGTAAAAAAGTGTTTGGAGATTATACTGAATATAAATTTTATAGATTTATTATAGTAGCTAGTATTATCCAAAAAGAAGCTGCTAATGAAAGCGAAATGCCTATTGTAGCGAGTGTTATTTATAATAGATTAAATAAAGGTATGAAACTACAAATGGATGGAATGCTAAATTATGGTATGAATTCTCACATAAAAGTAACTCCACAAATGATTAGAGAAGATAATTCAGAATTTAATTCTTATAAAAATTCTGGTTTACCAAGTGTTTCAATTTGTAACGTTTCTACACAAGCAATTTTGGCAGCAATTTCTCCAGCTAAGACAAATTATTTATATTTTATGAGAGATAAAAGGACTGGTACACATAGGTTTAATACAACTTTAGCGGCTCATGAAAAAGAAATAGAAAGGCAAAGATAAGAGTAATTTAATTTTTTTTGATTTACTCTTTTTTAACTTAGCAGTTATACATTCATCTAAAATTTAATTAAAGGAGTTACGATGAGTATTGTATATACTTTCACAGATGAATCGCCAGCGTTGGCAACTTTAAGTTTTTTACCAATTGCAAAAGCTTTTTTAAAGCATGCAAATATTGAAATTACCACAGCTGATATTTCATTGGCTGCAAGAATAGTTTCTAGTTTTCCAGAGTGTTTAAAAGATGAGCAAAAGTGTGAAGATGCACTTGCAAAACTTGGTGAATTAGTAAAACTTGATGGAGCAAATGTAATTAAAACTCCAAATATTTCTGCTTCTATTCCGCAACTTAAGGCTTGCATAAAAGAATTGCAATCAAAAGGATATAATGTTCCAAATTATCCAGATGAACCACAAAATGATAACGAAAAAGCAATCAAAGAAAAATATGCAAAAGTTTTAGGTTCTGCTGTAAATCCTGTTTTAAGACAAGGAAACTCAGATAGAAGAAGCACAAAAGCTGTAAAAGAATACGCAAAAGCAAATCCATATAGAACAAAAACCTTTAGTAAAGATAGTAAAAGTTGTGTAACTTGTATGAGTAGTGATGACTTTTTCTCTAATGAAAAGGCAACTTTAATCAAAGAAAACGGCACTGCTAAATTATATAAAGTTGTAAATGGGGCTAAAACTGAGCTAAAATCTTTTGATGTTGTAAAAGATGAAGTAATGGATGCGACTTTTATGAATGTTGCAAAACTAGATGAGTTTTATGAAAAACAAATCAATCACTGCAAACAAGAAAATATTTTATTCTCGCTTCATTTAAAAGCAACTATGATGAAAGTAAGTGACCCTGTATTATTTGCTCACGCTTTAAAAGTTTATTTTAAAGATTTATTTGCTGAATTTGGCGATGAGTTTGCAAATCTAGGCATTAATCCAAACAATGGTTTAAGTGAGCTTTTAAGTAAGGTTGAAAATTCAAGCAAAAAAGATTTAATCCTAAAAAGATACGAAGAAATATTAAATACAAGAGCACCAATTTCAATGGTTAATTCTGATAAAGGTATTACTAATCTTCATGTTCCAAGTGATGTAATTGTAGATGCTTCAATGCCTGCAATGCTTAAAAATGGTGCTAAATTGTGGGATAAAAATGGTGCAGAAATGGATACAAATGCTGTTATTCCTGATCAAACATACGCAACAATTTATCAAGCAGTTTTAGATGATATGAGAGCTAATGGAAGTATTAATCCAAGTGTGGTTGGTTCGGTTAGCAATGTTGGTTTAATGGCTAAAAAAGCTCAAGAATATGGCTCACACGATAAAACTTTCATAGCTGATTGCGACGCTACTTATCAAATAGAGTTAAATGGCGAAGTTTTATTATCACACGATGTTAAAAAGGGTGATATTTATAGAATTAATTTAGCAAAACCTGATGCAATAGCAAATTGGATAAAACTTGCAAAACAAAGATGTGAATTAAGTGGCGAGCAAGGAATTTTCTGGCTTGATAGCAAAAGAGCAAGTGATAGAATAATCATTGATTTAGTTAAAAAAGAATTAGGAGAAACTTTCTTAATCTTAAGCCCTTATGAAGCTTGCAAAAAAAGTTTAGAAATTATTAGAAGTGGTAAAAATTGTATATCAATTACAGGTAATGTTTTAAGAGATTATTTAACAGACCTTTTCCCAATACTTGAATTAGGAACAAGTGCGAAAATGCTTTCAATAGTTCCAATGCTAAATGGCGGAGCTATGTTTGAAACAGGTGCGGGTGGTTCTGCTCCAAAACAAGTTGAGCAAGTTGTATTAGAAAATCACTTAAGATGGGATAGTTTAGGCGAGTTTTTAGCTCTTCAAAGCTCGCTTGAATTTGAGGGAAATAAAGGCAATGCTAAAGCAAAAGTTATGGCAGAAGCTTTTGATGAAGCAATATCTCATTATTTAAATGAAAATAAAGCTCCAAGTAGAAATGCGAAAGAAAACGATAATAGAACAAGTCATGTGTATTTTGCAATATATTTAGCGAATGCACTTGCTAAGCAAAATAATGATGAAAGTATGAATAAGTTTTTTAAAGTTATTGCTGATAAACTTAATTCAAATTCTTCTAAAATCATTGAAGAATATATGAATGAAGAAGGTAAAGCAGTTGAATTAGGTGGATATTATGTTTTAGGCGAAGTAGCTGAAAAGATAATGAGACCAAGTGTTACATTTAATGAAATTTTAAAATCAATTTAAGGAGAAAATATGAATATACACGAATATCAAGCAAAAGAAATTTTTGCTAAATTTGGTGTGCCTACTTTAAAAGGTAAGGTTGCATTTAGTGTTGAAGAAGCTGTTGCAAACGCAAAAGAATTAGGCGGAAGTGTTTGGGCTGTAAAAGCTCAAATCCACGCTGGTGGTCGTGGTTTAGGTGGCGGTGTAAAAATCGCTAAGAATTTAGATGAAGTTAAAATGTATGCTGAAAAAATATTAGGTATGAACCTTGTAACTCATCAAACAGGACCAGAAGGAAAACTTGTTAGAAAACTTTATATTGAAAGTGGTGCAAATATTGCTAAAGAATATTATTTAGCACTATTATTTAATAGAATGGAAGAAAAAATCACAATCATTGCTTCAAGTGAAGGTGGTATGGATATAGAAAAAGTTGCAGCAGAGCAACCTGAAAAAATAGCAAAAGTTACAATTGACCCTGCAATTGGCTTTAAAATGTTTCACGGACTTGAAGTAGTAAAAGTTTTAGGTCTAAATAAAGATGAAGGTAAAAAATTAATAACATTTATAGATAAATTATATAAATTATATTTAGCAAAAGATGCAAATTTAGTAGAAATTAATCCATTAATCAAAACTGCAGAAGGCGAGTTTTTCGCACTTGATGCTAAGATGAGTTTTGATGATAGTGGTCTTTATAGAAATCCAGATATTGCAGAATTAAAAGATGAAACAGAAGAAAATCCAGCAGAGCTAGAAGCTAGTAAATATGGTTTAAGTTATGTAAAACTTGATGGCGATGTGGCTTGTATGGTAAATGGTGCAGGTCTAGCAATGGCTACAATGGATATTATTAATTATAGTGGCTGCAAACCAGCAAACTTCTTAGATGTTGGTGGTGGAGCAAGTGCTGAAACCGTTGCAAAAGCATTTGAGATTATTATGAGAGATAAGAATGTAAAAGTAATTTTCATTAATATTTTTGGTGGTATCGTAAGATGTGATAGAATTGCAAATGGTGTTTTAGAAGCTACAAAAACAACTAAAATTGATATTCCTGTAGTAGTTCGTTTAGATGGAACAAACGCTAAAGAAGCAAAAGAAATTCTAGATAATTCAGGTCTTAAAAATATTCACGCAGCAACAGATTTTGCAAATGGTGCTGAAATTGTAAAAAGCTTAGTAAAGTAAGGAGAAAAAATGAGTATATTAGTAAATAAAAATACAAAAGTAATAGTTCAAGGCTTTACAGGTAAAGAAGCTACATTTCACGCAGAACAATGTATTGCTTATGGCACAAATATAGTTGGTGGTGTAACTCCATTTAAAGGTGGAGAAACTCATTTAGGAAAGCCTGTATTTGATACGGTTAAAGAAGCAGTTAGTAAAACTGGTGCTGATACAAGTTTAATTTTCGTTCCTCCTTTTGCTGTTGGAGATAGTATCATTGAAGCTGCTGATGCAGGAATTAAACTTGCAGTAGTAATCACAGAACATACTCCTGTAAAAGATATGATGTTCGCAAAAGCTTATGCAAATAAAAAAGGTATGAAAATCATTGGACCAAACTGCCCAGGAATTATCACTGCAGATGAATGTAAATTAGGAATTATGCCAGGCTTTATATTTAAAAAAGGAAATATCGGTGTAATTTCTAAAAGTGGAACTTTAACTTATGAAGCAGCAAATCAAGTTGTTTTAGGTGGTTATGGAATTACAACTGCAGTTGGAATTGGAGGAGACCCAATCATAGGTCTTGCTTATAAAGAATTATTAGCTGAATTTGAAAAAGATAGCGAAACTAAAGCTATAGTTATGATAGGTGAAATTGGTGGAAGCTTAGAAGTTGAAGCTGCTAAATTTATAAAAGAAAATATCACAAAACCTGTTGTAGCATTTATAGCAGGTGCAACTGCTCCAAAAGGTAAAAGAATGGGTCACGCAGGTGCTATTGTAGGAAGTGCTGATGAAAGTGCTGCTGCTAAAAAAGAAGCTTTAAAAAGCTATGGTGTTCATGTAGTTGATTCTCCTGCAGATATCGGTAAAAAAATCAAAGAAATTTTAAAATAATTAAAGCCTAGATAATCTAGGCTTAGAAAGGTTAAAAATGGAAAATAATACTAATGCACCTGTATGGGTGGATGAAAAAAGATGTAAAGCCTGTAATATATGCGTAAGCTATTGTCCTATGGGCGTTATTGCTATGAGAGATGAACCAAGTGCTGTTTTAGGTCAAATGATTGAAGTAGTTAATCCAGAATCATGCATAGGTTGTAGAGATTGTGAAACTCATTGTCCTGATTTTGCGATTAATGTTGCAGATGCTAAAGGCTTTAAATTTGCAAAACCTACTCAAGAAGGTAAAGATAGAGCGGCTGCAATTAAAGCTAACAATTTTAAAAAGTTAAAGGCGTAAAGATGAGAGAAGTAATATCAACAGGAAATAATTTAATAGCTCAAGCTGCAATTGATTGTGGTTGTTCTTTTTTTGGTGGTTATCCAATAACTCCTAGTAGTGAGATAGCTCATGAATTAAGCCATATGCTACCAAAAGCTGGTGGAACATTTATTCAAATGGAAGATGAAATAAGTGGAATTAGCGTTGCACTAGGTGCGGCTATGAGTGGTGCAAAAGCAATGACTGCAAGTAGTGGTCCTGGAATTAGCTTAAAAGCAGAACAAATAGGGCTTGCATACATAGCTGAAATTCCAATCGTAATAGTAAATGTTATGCGTGGTGGTCCATCAACTGGTCTTCCAACTCGTGTTGCTCAAGGCGATTTATTTCAAGCGAAAGCTCCAAGCCATGGAGATATAGCAAGTATTGCTATTGCACCTGCTAGTCTTGAAGAAAGCTATAATCTAACAATAACAGCATTTAATTATGCTAATAAATATTCAACTCCAGTATTTTTATTAATGGACGAAACGGTTGGACATATGAATGGTAAAGCAATTTTACCTGATGTAAAAGATTTAAAAATAGAACCACGCCGTGAATTTACAGGAGATCCAAAAGACTATAAACCTTACAAAGCTGATATGGATGAACCTGCTACATTAAATCCATTCTTTAAAGGCTATCGTTATCATATAGCTGGTCTTCATCACGGAGATATAGGTTTTCCAACTGAAGATGGCAAAATAGTTGATTATAATATGAGAAGATTAGTTGGTAAGATTAAAAATAAAGTAGATGAATTAGCACTTTATGAAGAATATATGTTAGATGATGCTGATATTTGCATTATTGCTTACGGAAGCGTTGCTCGTGCTGCAAAAGAAGCAATTGCAAGACTTAGAGCGCAAGGATTGAAAGTAGGTTTATTTAGACCAATTACTTTATATCCAGTTCATGAGAAAAAAATAGCTGAAGTTTGCTCAAGATTTAAGAAAATTTTAGTAACAGAATTAAATATGGGACAATATTTAGAAGAAATTCAAAGAGCAAGTAAGAGAGATGATTTTGCTAGCTTACATAGAGCTAATGGTCGTCCAATAACTCCAAGTGAAATTGAAGCAAAAGTAAAGGAGAGTTTCTAATGGCTTTTAATTATGATGATTATTTAAGAGTAGATAAAATGCCTACTCAGTGGTGCTGGGGATGTGGTGATGGTGTTGTTTTAAAATGTATTATTAAAGCAATTGCAAAAATGGGTTGGAATATGGATGATGTTTGCGTAGTTAGTGGTATTGGCTGTAGTGGTCGTATGAGCTCATATGTAAATTGTAATACCGTTCATACAACTCATGGTCGTGCATTAGCTTATGCAACTGGTATTAAATTAGCTAATCCAACTAAACATGTAATAGTTGTAACAGGTGATGGCGATACAACTGCAATTGGTGGTAATCATTTAATCCATGCTGCAAGAAGAAATATTGATTTAACTCATATTATGATTAATAACTTTATATATGGACTTACAAATTCTCAAACAAGCCCAATGACCCCACAAGGATTTTACACGGTTACAGCTCAATTTGGTAATATTGACCCTACATTTGATGCTTGCGAATTAGTAAAAGCAGCTGGAGCTAGTTTTATAGCTCGTGGTAATGTAATCGACGCTGCTAAACTTGAAAATATGATTTATAAAGCAATGGCTCATGAAGGATATAGTTTTATTGATTGCTTTAGTAACTGCCATATTAATTTAGGTCGTAAAAATAAAATGGGCGAAGCTGTTCAAATGCTTGATTGGATAAGTAATCGTTCTGTTGAAAAATCTAAATTTGATAAATTAAGCGATGAAGAAAAAGTTGATAAATTCCCAGTTGGAATTTTATATGAAAATAAAACTAAACCTGAATATTGCAAAGCTTATGAAGAAGTTCGCCGTGCTGCTAAAGAAGGTAGAATGGTTAATTTAAATGCTTTAGGGGGTGCTAAATGAAATTCCAATTAAGATTTGGTGGAGAAGGCGGTCAAGGTGTAATTACTGCTGGTGAGATTTTAGCAGCTGCTTGGATGGAAAAGGGTGGAAGTAGTAAAAAAGGTGCTTATGCTATAAAAGCTAGTACATATACTTCTCAAGTTCGTGGTGGTCCAACTAAGGTCGATATTATTTTAGATGATGAAGAAATATTATTTCCTTATGCAGTTGAAGGCGAAATTACTTTTATGCTTTCAACTGCTCAAAAAGGCTATTCTGGTTTTAAAGATGGTGTTTGTGAAGGTGGAATAATAGTAGTTGAGCCAAATCTAGTAAAACCAAGTGAAGAAGATAGAAAGAAATTTAAAATATTTGAAATTCCAATCATTACAATAGCTAAAGATGAAGTTGGCAATGTGGCTACTCAATCAGTTGTTGCGCTTGCAATTGCGGTATATATGAGCAAATGTATGGATACTGATGATGTAAAAGAAGTTATGTTAAGTCATGTGCCACCAAAAACTCGTGATGCAAATGCTAAGGCTTATGATTTAGGTATAAAATACGCTAAAAAAGCTTTAGGAGAATAATTTTAAGCCCTTTATAGGGCTTAAATATTAATTATTTAATAAAAATTTAATATTAATCTTTAAATTATTAAAAAATATACTTTATTTTTCTTTTTAATAAATTCTTATTATAATTACTTACTTTTTTAAAAGGAGATGTTATGACTAAGGATAAAATTCCTTTAGCTATTTTATGTATATTAATAGCTATTTCATTTGTATTTATTCCGGTTCCTGAAAGTCTAATTTCTATTAAACAAGCTGCTTTATTAAAGGCTCATTCTGATTTTTCAGAACAAAAATTATTAGAATTAAGCTTATTTGATGCAAGACTTTCTTGGATATATTTAGGTTGTTTTATAGCTACTGTTTTATGTATTATTTTAAAAGTAATGCCACTTGGTGCAGTTAGCTTAATATCTATTGCTTTTATAGCAATTTCTACAATTAGTGTTAGTGCTGATATTAGTGGAGCTGCTAGAAGTAAGGCTGCTATTAAAGATGCTTTAAGTGCATTTTCTAATAGCTTAATATGGCTTATTGTAATATCTATTATGCTCGCTCGTGGTATTATCAAAACTGGTCTTGGAAGAAGATTGGCATTTTATTTTTTAAGCATATTTGGTAAAAAAACTTTAGGTATAGGATATTCAATTGCTTTAAGCGAAGTGTTTTTAGCTCCGATTACTCCATCAAATACTGCAAGGGGCGGTGGTATAATTAATCCAATAGTTCAATCAATTGCTAAAGCTCTAGGTTCAGAGCCAAATAACGGCAGTGCAAATAAAGCAGGAACATATCTTAGCCTTGTAAATTATCAATCAAATCCAATTACATCTGCTATGTTTATTACCGCAACTGCACCAAATCCATTGGTAGTAAAGCTAATTTCAGATGCAACCAATGCAAATATTAGTATTACTTGGGGGCAATGGGCTTTAGGAATGTTTGTTCCTGGAATGTGCGCGATATTGCTTATGCCATTAGTGATTTATTTTTTAAGCCCACCTGAACTTAAAGAAACACCTGATGCAAGAGAATTAGCTAAAAAAGAATTAGCTGCTATGGGTAAATTTAGCTTAGATGAAAAAATTATGCTTAGTATTTTTGGATTGTGCTTATTCTTATGGGCTGGAATGCCTAGTAATTTTGCTAATTGGTTTGGTTTTAGCGAATATGCAAAGGCTTTGACATTTGATCCTGCTAGCGTGGCTGCTTTAGGACTTGCAATTGCGCTTTTAACTGGTGTTTTAAAATACGATGAATTATTAGCAGAAAAGACAGCTTGGGATACATTAGTATGGTTTGCTGCTTTAATTATGCTTGCTACTATGCTTGATAAATTAGGTTTAGCTGCATTTTTAGGACAAGAGTTAAAAATGGCAGCTTCATTTTTAGGGCTTAGTGTAACTTTTGTAATGATATTTTTTACTTTAGCGTTTTTGTATTCGCACTATTTTTTCGCAAGCACAACAGCTCATATTTCAGCAATGTTTTTAGTATTTTATAAAACAGGGCTTGATTTAGGAGCACCACCTATGCTATATGCTTTTATGTTAGCAGCTGCAGGAAATATTATGATGGCACTTACGCATTATGCTACAGGGACTGCTCCTGTTGTATTTGGTAGTGGTTATGTTAGTCTTAATAAATGGTGGATAATAGGTTTTATTGTAAGTGTTATTGATATAGCAGTTATGATTTGTGTTGGCTTAGTATGGTGGAAGATATTAGGCTTTTATTGATTTAAGAATTTGAAATAGGAAATTCCTATTTCAAATTCTAAACACAAAATTATTAATAAACTTCCACATATACCATACCATCATCAGTATATCTTGCACTATAATCAAACCAATTTTCAGCACTTTGTTTTGTGTCTTTATTTGTCATTTTCATCTCAGCTTTACATCTAATTAATTTTTTTTCTTTATCTATTTTTTCAGTCATAAATCCAGAATATGAAATATCTAATGAAGAAATATTAGGAACTTGTTTTTTAACAATTTGAGTAACAACATCAGTTACT
The DNA here is from genome assembly GCF_020138145.1 of Campylobacter sp. RM9334. Classification (NCBI taxonomy): domain Bacteria; kingdom Pseudomonadati; phylum Campylobacterota; class Epsilonproteobacteria; order Campylobacterales; family Campylobacteraceae; genus Campylobacter; species Campylobacter sp. RM9334. The sequence continues at coordinate 22,231 of NZ_JACGAX010000021.1, read as the reverse complement.
TCTTTATCATCACAACTAGGTATAGAACCACAACCTATACAAAATGCACTAACTACAATTAAAGAAAAATATATTTTTTTCACGATATATCCTTATATAATTTGTAAAATTTGTTGATAATTGTATTGTCTAACTTTTTTGCCAATGTTTATAATATCAATAATCCACCATATAATTCCTATTGCAAACATACAAGTAATGAATTTGAGTATAAAAATAAGTATGCCTAAGCCAATAGAGCCAAGATAAAATCTATCTACATAAAACATAGCACATATAATTCCAGTAGTAGGATTTTTAAGCTTTGCAGCAAGTAGTTTGTCTGAAAAGTTTTTTCTTTCAGCATCGCTCATTCTTTCTAACTTTTCTCTTAAATTAATTACAGCCATTCCATCTTTTGGCAACTTGTCTTGAATACTCATTAAAATACTATTCGTATCCATTTACACTCCTTAATAAAAAATTAAAGCCATATAATACCCCCCCCCAATCTTAAAAGTAGCTTAAAATAATTTTAAAATATTTAAAACAAAAATTATCTTATTTAGGCTACAATGAAACTACATTTTAATTTTAAGGAGAAATTATGAAAAAAGTTGGTATTTTTTATGCTACAAAAGGTGGTACTACTAAAGCTTTTGCAGAGCAAATAGCAGCAAAAATTGGTGCTGATGTTATAAATATTAAAGATGTTGAAATAAACGCATTATCAGAATATAAAACTTTAATCTTAATGAGTTCAAGCTATTTTTTTGGTGCTTTGGCTGATGATTGGGGAAGTAAAGTAAAATTATTAAATACTATTGATTTTAGCGATAAAAATGTAGCTATCGTAGGTGTTGGCGGACAAGAAAGACATCCTGATAGTTTTTGCTCTGGTGTAGCTGATTTTTATGATAAATTAGCTTTTAGTGGAGCAAGATTTATAGGCGAAGTTTGCTCAAGTGATTATAACTACACATTCTCAAGATTACAATTTGGAAAAGCTTTAAGAGGACTTTGCCTTGATAAAGCTGATGGGGATAAAAACGAAGCAAGAATTAATGCTTGGGTTGAAAATATTAAAAAATATTTATAATTTTAAGGAAGCCAAGCTTCCTAATTAGTAATGTTGGCATTTTTTAAACACTTATATTTAATATTTATTTTTAGACTTTGTTATGATAAAAAAGGTAATTTTTTATTGTTTTTATTTCAATTAGTTTCAGCGTTTTTTGTTTTTGTAACTTTTATTGTGATAGTTTTATATAGCTTAGAATACATAAGCGATCATACAAAAAATCTTAATGAACTTAAAAAGGCTGAAGGTGTATTGTATGATATAGAAAAGATAGTTTATAAGAAAATATTTAGGAGTAGAACTGATTACATAATATGGCATTATAAAATGATTGATAATAATAAAAATCACAAAACTTTCATAGCAAGAGAAGATAAAAGTTATGCAAAAAATCTCATAGGGCAAAAAGTAGCTATTTACTATGTTCCTAGCGTATTTTATCCAGAAATAAGGCAATTAGAATCAAATGGCTTTATTTATGAGAGATATAAAGTAAGAGATAATTATGAAGATTTGAAATATATTTTCCCATTTTTTATGTTTTTTGCGAGTATATTTTATATGCTAAATATTAAAGGTAAATACCCTGATGATTATGAATTACCATTACTTAAACATAGTATAAGGCTGAAGACTTTTAATAAATATTTTTTAATTTTATTAATTTGGTTTATTTTTATAATTGCAGCGTTTAAATATAGTGATGAAATTATTATAATGTGTTTTTTAATTATTTTAAATCCTATAATTACGCTAGTTTTTGAGCTAAAATTTAATTTAATCAAAATTAATTTTTATGATGATTTTTTAGAATTTGAATATGGATTTTTCTTATTTAAAGTCAAGTATAAGAAAATAAAATATATAGATTATCAAGGAATTTATATTCAAACTAAATATATTAATTTTATTATTAATACAAATAAATTGAGCGAAGATGATTTGGATTATTTAGCTATAAGTTTAAAAAATAATTCCTAATTAATTAAATTAGGAATTATGAAAAATTTAATTATGAAAATAAACCATTAACACTTTCATTATGATAAACACGGCGAATAACTTCTCCAAATAAAGGTGCAACACTTAAAACTGTTATTTTTTTACATTCTTTTGCTAGTGGTATAGTATCAGTTACTATTAATTCATCTAAAGCACCATTTTCTATTCTATCATAAGCAGCTCCACTTAAAACAGGATGAGTACAGCAAGCAATTACACTTTTAGCTCCTAATTTTTTAAACACTTCAGCAGCTTTAACAATAGTTCCTGCAGTATCAATCATATCATCAACTATAATTACATCTTTACCATTTACATCGCCAATTACATTCATAACTTCGCTTTCATTAGCTTTTTCACGGCGTTTATCAACAATAACAAGTTCTAAATCTAGTGCTTTCGCAACAGCTCTTGCACGAACAATTCCACCTGTATCAGGACTTGCAACTACTGCTTTACTTAAATCTCTTTGTTTTAAATGTTCGTTAAAAATAATACTCCCGTATAAATTATCAACAGGGATATTAAAAAATCCTTGAATTTGACCTGCATGTAAATCAATAGTAGCTACACGGCTAATTCCTGCAGTTTGCATTAAATCAGCTACTAATTTTGCACTAATTGGAACTCTAGGAGCTGCTTTTCTATCTTGTCTAGCATATCCAAAATAAGGAATTACAGCAGTGATTGAATTAGCTGAACTTCTTTTTAATGCGTCAGTTAATATTAATAATTCCATTAAATTATCATTCGCTGGTGCGCAAGTGCTTTGGATAATAAATACATCTTTACCACGCACACTTTCTCCAATTTGAACGCTAATTTCTCCATCACTAAAACGCTTAACTCCAGCATCGCTTAATTTACAATCTAATCTTTGAGCGACTTTATTGGCAAATTGAATATTTGCAGAACCCGAAAAAATGGTATAACCTCTCATAAAATAACCTTTCTAAATTAATAAAATGAGCTATTATATCTTAAAAAACTTATTTGTAAATTTGTTACAAAAAGTAACATATTGTTAAAAATATTACGATTATTCTTAATCTTGTTGTTATTATATGCTAAATTCAGCATTTAAAATTAAAATATTAAAATCTTATCACGAAAGGAAAATTATGGAATTTACACCTAATTTTAACCCACTTGGCAACATTTGGTTAAGTGCATTTGTAGCGTTTTTACCTATACTTTGCTTTTTTCTTTGCCTAGTGGTTTTTAAGACAAAAGGTTATGTGGCAGGTTTTTTAACCGTTGTTACAGCCATTCTTGTTGCAGTTTTTGCTTATAAAATGCCGTTAAATGCTGCATTTGCTAGTATTATAGTAGGCTTTACTACTGGTATTTGGCCTATTGCTTGGATTATAATAGCAGCTATTTTTCTTTATAAGCTTTCAATTAAATCAGGTCAATTTGAAGTAATTAAACAAAGTATTATGACAATTACGCCTGATCATCGTATTCAAGTAATCATCATTGGATTTTGTTTTGGAGCATTTTTAGAAGGCGCTATTGGATTTGGTGGCCCTGTTGCAATTACTGCTGCTTTACTTGTTGGTTTAGGTCTTAGACCATTACAAGCAGCTGGATATTGTATGATAGCAAACACAGCTCCTGTTGCATTTGGTGCTATTGGTATTCCAATTATTGCAATGGCTCAAGCTGTTGGAATACAACAACATGAAGTTGCTGCTATGGTTGGTAGAATTTTACCTCCGTTTAGTTTTTGTATTCCATTTTTTATAGTATTTTTAATGGATGGTATGAAAGGTATTAAAGAAACTTTTCCTATTGTATTTGTTGCAGCTATTTCTTTTGCTATAGCACAATTTTTATCAGCAAACTTCTTAGGTGCTGAATTACCTGATATTATTTCAGCTATTGTTTCTTTAGTAGCTACTGCTGTTGCTGCAAAAACATTTAAACTTAAAAATATTGTAAGATTTGATGATAAAAAAGATTTTAGCGATGTAAAAATTTTAAGCATCAAAGAAATTGTTTATGCTTGGTCACCTTTCTTATTGTTAATTGTATTTGTTGTTATATGGACTCAAGGTTGGTTTAAATCATTATTTGGAACTGATGCAGCTTTAGCATTTACAAATCTTAAATTATCATTTGCTAGTTTAGGTGATTTAGCAGTTATTAAACCATCACTTGTAGAAGGCGGAAAAGCAGGAACTCAACCTTTAGGACTAGGAATTCCGTTAATCAACACTCCAGGAACAGCTATTTTATTTGCTGCAATTGCAAGTATATATATTTTAAAAGTAAAAGCTAGTGATGCTAAAGTATGCTTTAATGATACTTTAAGAGAAATGGCGTTTCCTATTTTAACTATTGGTTTAGTTGTTGGTTTTGCAAAAATTACTGATTATAGTGGAGCTAGTGGAACATTAGGAATTGCATTATCACAAACTGGTGGAGCATTTACATTCTTCTCTCCTGTAATTGGTTGGATTGGAGTATTCTTAACAGGTTCTGATACAAGTGCAAACCTTTTATTTGGTTCTTTACAACAAGTTACAGCTCATCAATTAGGCTTTTCTGACACATTATTCCTAGCAGCAAATAGTGCAGGTGGTGTTGTTGGTAAAATGATATCTCCACAAAGTATTGCAGTTGCTTGTGCTGCTGTTGGCCTTGTAGGACGTGAGAGTGAGTTGTTTAAATACACAGTTAAATACTCAATAGCTATGATAATAATTATAGGAATTTGGGTAAGCTTAATTGCATATTTTATGCCTGGAATTATACCACCTAGTATTCCTTTAGCTAAATAATTATGCTTAGTTTAAAAAGGTTAATTAAAAAAAATCTAGGAATATATTTTATGGTTATTGCTAGTTTTGCATTTGCACTCATGGGGTGCTGTGCAAAACTACTTGCAAATACTATGCCTAGTGTAGAAATAATGTTTTTTAGAAATGTTATTGGAGTTATTTTTATAGCTTATTTGATTTATAAAATTCCACACAAAAAATCAGGTGGTAAATTCTCTTTATTGTTTTTTCGTGGTTTAATAGGAACTATTTCTTTATATTTTTTCTTTTATAATGTCGCTAATATTTCTTTAGGCGGTGCTTTTGCTTTTCAAAAAACAAATCCACTTTTTGTAGCATTAATTGCATTTTTGTTTTTTAAAGAGCAGTTAGGATTTAAAAGTATTTTATATTTATTATTAGCTTTTGGTGGTGTAATGTTAATAATTCAACCATTTGCACCTGAACATTTACATAGTGGTTTTGATATTAAAAACTCAATTTTAGGTGTTTTAAGTGGTTTAACAGCAGCGCTTGCTTTAACAAGTGCTAGGGAATTAGGAAAGTTTTACAATACTGAAGTTATAGCATCAAGTTTTTTTATACTAGGAACAATTTTACCTATATTATCTATGCTAGGCGGAGAGTATTTAAATGAGAGTATTATTAAGCATTTTGATTTTGCTTTTGCTACATTTGTAATGCCTGTTGGATATAAAATATGGACTTTAATTATTTTAATGGGCTCTTTATCGATTCTATACCAAATATATGTAACAAAAGCCTATAAAGCAGCTAAAAAGGCTGGGGTTGTAGCTGGAGTTGGATATATTGATGTTGTATTTACTTTATTTTTAGGAATACTTTTAGGAGATGATTTACCAAGTTTTGTAGTTTTAACAGGTATAATCTGCGTTTTAATAGGTGGTATAGGAATAAGTTTAAGTAAGGATAATAAAAAATGAGAAAAATAATATTATTTGCAGGACCTTGCGTTATAGAAAGTCCTGAAATTGTTACAGAAGTTGCAAAAAGATTAGAAAAAATTGCAAAACATCCACAAATTGATTTTTATTTTAAATCAAGTTTTGATAAAGCAAATCGCACAAGTTTAGATAGTTTTAGAGGACCTGGACTTGAAAAAGGTTTGCAGATTTTAGCTGATATAAAATCTAAATTTGGATATAAAATAATTACAGATATTCACGAGAGTTATCAAGCTGAAATTGCAGCTCAAGTTGTTGATACTCTACAAATTCCAGCTTTTTTATGCAGACAAACTGATTTATTAGTTGCAGCTGCTAAAACTAAAGCTATTATAAATATTAAAAAAGGTCAATTTTTAAATCCAAGTGATATGAAATATAGTGTAGCAAAAGTAGCACAGACTAGAGGGTATGATTATAAAACCAATGATGAAAGTTTTTTTGCTTGCTCTGATATTGGAGAATTATCATTTAAAGATTTAAAAGATGAAGATTTTTCAAAAGCTCATCAAATGGCAAGAGAAGCCGGTGTTTTAGCGGTTGAGCGTGGAACTAGTCTTGGATATGGGAATTTAGTTGTTGATATGAGATCTCTTAAAATTATGAGAAATTTCGCACCTGTTATATTTGATGCTACACATAGCGTTCAAATGCCTGGAGCAGCAGGTGGTAAGAGTGGTGGAGATAGCTCTTTTGTATTGCCTTTAGCAAGAGCTGCTGCTGGAGTTGGCGTTGATGGATTTTTCTTTGAAACACATTTTAATCCGTGTGAAGCTTTATGTGATGGACCTAATATGGTAGCTACTAGCAAATTAGAAGAGAAAATTAATTTATTATTGAAAATATTAAATAAGGAATAAGTATGAATATTATTGAAGGACAATTAAAATTAAATGGTAATGAGAAATTTGCCATAATAAACGCTAGATTTAATAGTTTTATAACTGATAAATTAGTTGAAGGTGCTAAAGATGCTTTTGTTCGTTTTGGTGGAAATGAAAAGAATTTAGATTTAATTTTAGTTCCTGGTGCTTTTGAATTACCTTATGCTTTAAAACAAGCAGTGAAGAAAAATTATGATGGAATAGTGGTTTTAGGTGCTGTTATTCGTGGAGATACCCCACATTTTGATTATGTATCAGCAGAATGCACTAAGGGTGTTGCAGCTATAACTTTAGCAAATGATACTCCAATTAGTTTTGGTGTTCTTACAACAAACACTACAGAGCAAGCTATGGATAGAGCAGGAATTAAAAGTGGCAATAAAGGTTATGAAGCTATGGTAACTACTATTGAAATGCTAAATTTACAAAGAGTTCAAAATGGCAACTAGACATCAAGCTAGAAAAACGGTTGTAAGTTTATTGTATTCATTTGATTATGTTCAAAATAGTGAGCATGTAAATGATTATTTAGAAGAGCATAAAATAAGAAATGCTATTCGTGAATGGGCTTTAGAATTATTTAACGGCGTTCAAGCAAATCTATTAAAAATAGATGAGTGTTTAAAAGGTATTTTAGAAAGCAATGAAGTTAGTAATTTAGGTGGTATGGAAAAAGCTATTTTAAGACTTGGTGTTTATGAATTGCTTTTTACAAAAACAGATAAAGCTGTTGTTATAAATGAAGCTATTGAACTAGCTAAAGAATATGCAAGTGATAATGCACCTAAGCTTATTAATGGTGTATTAGATAAAGTTAGAAATTAATTTTAAATTAGCTAATATTTTTTATATTAGCTAATTACTCGTTGAATATTTTAATGGATATTTTTATATTTTATTTTCCAAATTAAATTCCTAATAGTTTTATGATATTTATTAAAATAATCAAAAAGGATAAATATGGAAAATGTTTTAATGCTAATGATAGGGGTATCAATATTATTAGCTTTTATAGTAATCATTGCCTTTATTTGGGGTTTTAAAAATAAACAATTTACCGAAAATAATGGCTTTTTAGAATTAAATGATAGTGAAGAAGCATTAAATGATGCAATTATTTTAGAACAAAGAAAAATGGAATTAAAAAATATGAAAAAGGCTTTATTTTTAGATAGAGATGGAGTAATTAATAAGGATTTTTCTTATGTTTATGAATTAGAAAAATTAGTATTTATACCTAATATTTTTGAGATAGTTAAATTCTTTCAAGATAAAGATTATTTGATTTTTATAATTACAAATCAAAGTGGAGTAGGGCGTGGGTATTTTACAAAAGAGCAAATGGATATTTTTAACGAAGCTATTTTAAATGAGTTTAAAAATCATAAAATTAATATAAGTAAAATTTATTCTTGTTTGCATATACCTAGTGATAATTGTGAATGTAGAAAACCAAAAGCTGGTCTTATTTTACAAGCAGCTAAAGAATTTAATTTAGATTTATTTAATTCAATTTTTATAGGCGATAAAGTAAGTGATATGCAAGCGGCTATAAATGCAAATATTAATAATCGTTATTTGTTTAATGAAGATTTAAAAGAATTTGAATATTGTAAAAAAGTGAATAATTTATTAGATATAAAAAAGGACTATGAATGAAAAATATTAAAGCTTTAGTAATTGGAGATTTAATACACGATATTTATGTTTTCGCAAATTGCACTAGAATTAGTCCAGAAGCACCAGTTCCAGTAATCACTCCTAAAAGTGAGAAAAAAGTCTTAGGTGGTATGGCAAATGTTGCTAATAATCTTGCAAAATTAGGTGCAAATGTTAGTATTTTAAGTGTTATTGGAGATGATGATAGTGCTAGATTTATTGAAAGTGAATTGCAAAAACAAAATATAACTTGCCATATAATTAAGCAAAAAGATAGAAAAACTTCTACAAAAACTCGTATTTTTGGCTCAAATCAGCAAATAGTTAGAATAGATGTAGAAAGCACAGAGCAAATTAGCGATAAATTAGCTGATGAATTATTTGATAAAATACGCAATGATAAATATGATGTAATTATTTTTAGTGATTACGATAAAGGAGTTGTTAGTCCTTATTTAGCACAAAAAATAATTAAATTTGCAAAAGATAGTAATACTTTAAGTCTAGCAGACCCTAAGAAAGATTTTTATAAGTTTAAAGGCATAGATTTAATAACACCTAATTACAAAGAAGCTTGTGAATTTTTAGGTAATTTTAATGAATATGATGATGATATATTATTAAAATCATTAGAAAAATTACAAAAAGAATTGGATTTAAAAATACCATTAATTACTTTAGGTAGCAATGGAATTGCTGCTGTTTATGATAATAAATTAAATCGCCATTATGCTTTAGCTAAAGAAGTTTTTGATGTAACCGGTGCTGGAGATAGCGTGATTTCATCATTATCATTTTTCTTAGCGAATGATTTTAATATTAGTAAAAGCATAGATTTAGCTAATAAAGCTGCTGCTATTGTTGTAGGTAAGATAGGGGCTGTTAGCGTAGGGCTTGATGAGATTATAAATTTTGATAATGAATTTTATAAATTTAAAAATATAGATGAGATTAAACAACTTAGTAAAGGTAAAAAAATAGTTTTTACCAATGGCTGTTTTGATATTTTGCATTACGGGCATCTTAGTTATTTAAGAGCAGCTAAGGAGTTAGGAGATATTTTAGTTGTTGGTTTAAATTCTGATGAAAGTATTAAGAGATTAAAAGGTGAAAATAGACCAATTAATAATATAATGACTAGAAAAGCTATGATGTGTGCTTTAGAATTTGTAGATTATGTTTGTGAATTTAGTGAAGATACGCCAATTAATTTAATTAAAACTTTAGAGCCTGATATATTGGTAAAAGGTGCTGATTATGAAGGAAAAGAAGTTGTTGGCTCATCATATGCAAAAGAAGTAAAATTAATAGAATTTAAAACAGGATATTCAACCACAAATATTATAGAAAAAATAAAGGAGTTATATGTTAAATAAATTAAAAAATGAGTTAAACGAGCACAAAAAAGCTTATGATAATATTAATGAAGAGTATTTAAAAGATATTATTCAAGTAGCTGATATTATAAAAAAAGCTTTGGAAAATGGTAAAAAATTATTGATTTTTGGCAATGGTGGTAGTGCTGCAGATGCTCAACATTTTGCAGCCGAACTTAGTGGAAGATATAAATGTGAGCGTAATGGTCTTAGTGCTATTGCACTTAGCACAGATACTTCAGCACTAACTGCAATCGGTAATGATTATGGCTATGAATATGTGTTTAGTAGGCAAGTAAATGCTATTGCTAAAAGTGAAGATATAGTGTTTGGTATAAGCACTAGCGGGACTAGTAAAAATGTTATTTTAGCACTTGAAGAAGCTAGAAAAATTGGTTGCAAATGCGTTTTATTGGCTAGTGAAAAATTAGAAAATAGTCCGTATTTTGCCCTAAAAGCACCTAGTAAGGATACGCCAAGAATACAAGAAATTCATATTTTCACAATACATTGTATTTGTGAAATACTGGATAATTATTTTAAAGATAAATAAAGTTTGAGCTTAAAGCTCAAACTAAATTATGATTTTTAGCTAGCCTTAATGCTTTTGTAAATTCTTTTAATTGTTTAATATTTCCTATGCTAATTCTATTTAATAAAGGATAATTATCTATAGCTCTTCCAACTATTATCCCGCATTCTTTCATAAAATCAGCGTATTTTGTGCTTTTAATTTCGTGTAAAATAAAGTTAGTATGAGATTTAAAATATTTTATATTTAAAGTTTCAAATTCATTTTCTAATAAAGCTTTATTATCGTTAATAATTTTTCTTGTAGTTTTTACAAAGTTATTTTGTTTTAGGGCAAAAATCGCACACTCTAAAGCAAAAGCATTAATAGCATCAGGACTAAAAAAATCTTTTAAAATCGTTATTAATTTATTATGAGCTATCCCATATCCAACTCTTAAACCTGCTAATGAATACATTTTAGAAAATGTTCTAATATGTAAAATATTTGGATTTTTTGCAAATTCTAAACTATAAAAATCATCAGCAAATTCACAATAAGCCTCATCTAAAAGCATATATACATTATCTTTACAAATTGAGTTTAATTCATTTAAATCTTTCTTGCTTAGCATTAGGCCTGTTGGATTGTTTGGATTTACAATATAGATTATATTTATTTTATTTGGGATTATTTTTATTTTATTTATATCAAAATTAAACTCACTATCTAAATAAAACCCATCAATACTATAACCTATATTTTTAGCATAATAAAGTGTTAAGTCAAAAGTAGGTAATGGTGATATTAAATGAACATTGGAATTTGAATATTTATAAAATGCTAAAAGGCTCATATAAATAACATTACTTGAGCCATTACCTAGAACAAAATTATCACTTTTTAAATTATAAAAATTAGCTAATTCATCTAATAATTTATAATTTTTATCAAAAGAATACTTATTAAATTCAATACTATTAATTATTTCTTTAATATCTAAAGTATTACAAGTATTTTCGTTTTTGCTTAAATCAATCATATATTTTTAAATAGATTTTCAAGATTTGCTTTTGCTTCTTCTGAGCTTATATGATTTTCTGCTTCAGTGCCAACTTCAATTAATTCAATATTAAGCCCTGTTAGCATATTGCATAACCTAATATTAATTCCTTGCTTACCTATAGCTTTACTTTTTTGGTCGTGATTTATTACAACCTTAGCTATGTCGTTATCAATCGTAACTGAATTAATAATTGCAGGTGCTAAAGCACGAGAAACTACAATAGCTTGTTCGTTAGAATACTCTATACAATCTATATTTTCGCCATTTAATTCTTTACTAATAGCATTAATTCTAACACCTTTTGTTCCAACGCTAGCACCTACAGCGTCAATATTGATTGAGTTAGCTTTTAATAAAACTTTAGCTCTTTCACCAGGAATTCTAGCGCAATTAATAATTTCTATAGCACCATCTTTAATCTCTGGAACTTCAAGCATTAAAAGTGCATTTAAAAATTTAGGAGAAGTTCTTGAAATTTCAACCTTTAAGCCTAATTTTTTATCAACACTAACTTTTCTAATAACAGCTTTTAATACATCACCAACTTTAAATTTTTCGCCTTTTATACGATTTTTTCTAGGTAATACTGCTCTAATTTCATCAAATTCTATGAAAGTATTTTCATCATTATCAACAAATACTACCGTTCCAAAAATTAATCTATCAACCATACTTTGGTATTTTTCAAATAATTTTTCTTCTACAAGTCTTTGCACATTATATTCTAATTCTTTATAAAGCCAATTTATTGCAGTTCTATCAAGATTTGCAAAAGATATTTCATATTTTAAAGTATCTCCGATTTCTACTTCACTTGATTCTAATTTTGCTTTATCAAGGCTAATATATTTACTTTCATTATTAGCTAACTCATCATTATTTGCAACAACTACTAGATTTTGATATACACAAAGAGTTTTTTTAACATCTACACTAAATTCTTTATCATCACCAAAAAGTCTTTTAGCAGTATTTGTAATAGCTTTTACTACACGCTCACTTACTTCTTCTATTGGCAATGATTTCTCATTCGCAATTGATTCTATTATATCTACTATTCTTTCCAAGATTTTACCTTTAATTGAAGTTTGAAGACTATTATTATATAAAAAATAACTTTTAATAAGTTTAATGAAAGAACTTTTTGTTATTATTTTATTTTTTTAATTTAAAAAAGGATATGAGATGAAATTTAAATTAGCAAAACAAACTTTAAATTCAAAACCAAAAGAAGTTACTATTGAAGAAGTTATAAAAATACTTGAAGAAAAAAAGGTTATATTTTTAGACCATTCAAATTCTAGTGAAGATATTACAAAATTAGTTGAAAAATTAAATAATTTTAAGGTATATGTAAATACGGTTAAATATGGTTTAGTAGAAGATGAATTTATTTATGAGGTACATATACTTTGAGTAAAAAATTATATATAGAAACTTTAGGCTGTGCAATGAATGTTCGCGATAGTGAGCGTATGATTGCAGAGCTTACCACTAAAGAAGGTTATGAAGTAACTACAGATAAAAAAGAAGCTGATTTAATATTAATAAATACTTGTAGTGTGCGTGAAAAACCAGTCCATAAGCTTTTTAGTGAAGTAGGTGGTTTTTTAAAAGAGAAAAAAGAAGGAGCAAAAATAGGCGTTTGTGGTTGCACAGCTTCTCATTTAGGTAGCGAGATTTTTAAGCGTGCTCCACAAGTTGATTTTGTGTTAGGTGCAAGAAATATTAGCCGTATAACAGAAGCAATTAAAACTCCAAAATTTATAAGTAATGATATAAATTACGATGAAAGCGATTTTGCTTTTGCTGATTTTAGAAATAGTATTTATAAAAGCTATGTAAATATTATGATAGGTTGTGATAAGCATTGTGCTTATTGTATCGTCCCACACACTCGTGGTGATGAGCTAAGCATTCCAAAAAATATTATTTTAAATGAAGTAAAAAAAGCCGTTAGTAACGGAGCTAGTGAAGTATTTTTGCTAGGACAAAATGTAAATAATTATGGTAAAAGATTTTCAAGTAACCATCCTAAAATGGATTTTTCAGACCTTTTAAATGAGATTAGCGAGGTTGATGGGCTTGAAAGGATTAGATTCACTAGCCCACACCCACTTCATATGGATGATAAGTTTTTAGAAACTTTTGCAAAAAATCCTAAAATTTGTAAAAGTATGCATATGCCTTTACAAAGTGGTAGCACAAGTATTTTAAAAGCTATGAAGCGTGGTTATACTAGAGAATGGTTTATAAATAGGGCTTTAAAATTAAGAGAATTAGTTCCAAGTGCTAGCATATCAACAGATATTATCGTGGCATTTCCTGGTGAGAGCGATGAAGATTTTGAATTAACACTTGATGTAATGAGAAAAATTAGATTTGAGCAAATTTTTTCATTTAAGTATTCTAAAAGACCACTAACACCTGCAGCAACAATGCCAAATCAAATTCCTGAAAATATAGCAAGTGCAAGGCTAACTAAATTACAAAGTTTATACAATGAAATTTTAGATGAGATTAGTGCAGCACAATTAAATAAAACTTATAAAGTATATTTTGAAGAATTAAGAGAAAATCAAACTATAGCAGGAAGAAGTGATAATAATTTCTTAATAGTTGTAAATGGTAGCGAAGAATTGCTTGGAAAAATGGTTGATGTAAAGATTACAAAGACTTCTAGGACAACCCTTTATGGCGAAATACAAAGTTAAAATTTTAGCTTTTATAATATTTATACTTTTAAATATTATTTATTTAACTTGTAAAAAAAGATTTTATGGAGAAAAAACTTTACCTAAAGAGCCTTGCATAGTACTTTTTTGGCATGGAAAACTTACTATGATGGCTTTTATTTTTGCTTATATGAAGAAAAATGGTTATAAAAAAAAGCCTTATGTATTAATAAGTAATCACAAAGATGGAGAATTGATTGCTAGTGTTATGAAATACTTTAATATAAATGCTGTTAGGGGTAGCACTTATGATTCTCCAGTTAAAGCATTGCTTGAAATTAAAAATCTTTTAGGACAAGGTCATGATGTATATATTACTCCTGATGGACCTAGAGGGCCTTATCATAGCATTTCAGCAGGTTCTTATAAAATAGCTTTAAAATATAAAATTCCTACGATTATTTTTGATAATGCTGCAAGTAGATTTTATAGGGCTAAAAGTTGGGATAAGATGATTTTAGCTAAGCCATTTTCTACAATTGCTTATATTATTTCAAAACCGATATTATTAGATGAAGAAAATTCTGTTAATTTAATAAATAAGGAATTTAATAAACTAGAGCTTAAATTAAATGAAGAAGGTTTTTATGTTTAATATAAGAAAATACCTATCAACTATTTTTATTAATTTAGTAATTAAGGATAAAAGTTGTAGTATAGAAGCTTATTCTGTTAAAAATGAAAAAATTATTAAAATTCATCAAAGAACTTTTATTGAAGAAGATAAAAATAAATTACTAAAATATATAAAAACCTTAATTGATAATCATTATTTTACTTATGTTTCACTTTTATTTACTAGTATCGGTCAAGGAATGGTGCCGACAATCAATAAAACAGATTTACAAAAATTTGGTGTTGATAGTAGTGCTGTTAGTTTAAAAATCTTTGATAACTCGTTTTTGTATGCGGCTAAAACTGAATTAATCAATGCTGATATTGTTTTTGATGAATTGCAAGTGGATTTAATTTATTCTCCTTTTAGCATATTGTTTAAACTAATTCAAGATAAAAAATCAGATGGTTTTGTATTTGATGGCATAAGTTTATTTGTGTTAAAATACGGAGAATTTATTACTTTAATGATTTATGATGGTAAAAAATTTAAATTTGGTAGTTATTTTGAGCTTAAAATCAACAAAGATAATGAAGAAGACCATCAATCTTTAGAATTAGAAGAAGAAATTGAATTAGATAGCAATAACGATACATTAGAAGAACTTGATTTTGATGAATTTGATAATGTAAAGGTTGATGATAATTTTGATTTAGGAGCTGATTTAAATTCTGATTTGAATGAAAATTTACAATCATTTAGCTTGGATATGCAAATATTTGAATATATAAATAGTGCGATTAAAGAATTTTATAATAACAATATTTATGATAGTGATTTTATTAATAATATTATTATATTTGAACACGAAAAAAGCTCTAAAGCTATGCATTCTTATATTGAAAGTGAATTATTAATAAAGCCTATTGTATATACAATTGATATATTTAAGGAAATGTTAAAATTAAGCAGTAATGATTTAGGAGCAAAAATTGATATATAGTCTTAAAAATGCTGAACAAAAACCTATATTAAATAAATTTAATAAATTATGCTTTTATTTTTTAATCTTCATTATTTTTGTAATTATATTTTTTGCTGTATTTATAAAAATAAAACAAGAATTAGCATATAGCGACGCACAACAAGCCAAAGAAAATAGTGATAAAATGATAGAATTAATAGGAAGAAATAGGAATGAAATTATTTTAAATAAAGAATATATAGCTTTAGTAAGTGATATACAAGCTTCTAATATAAATTTAAAAAAGAGTATAAAAAATTTATTTGACTTAGTTCCTGATAGTATAGTTTTAAATGAAGTTCTAATGGAGCAAAAAAGCTTATTGATTAAAGGAATTACTCCAACAAAAGAAATTTATAATAATTTATTACAAACACCGCTTCAAAGTATTTTTGAAACATCAAAAACTAATTTTATACAATTAAATTCTGGTTGGTATAACTTTGTAAGCATTAACACTATTGAAAATTCTGAGGGTTTTAATGAATAAAGATAATAGTATGAGTAAAATTGATATAGTAAAGTTGCTATTATGGTTGAGTATATTTTTGATTACTATTTTTACCCTTAGTGCTTTGCTTATAATCCCAAGTGTAAATAAATTAAAAGTTGCAAATGAAGTTTTAAGCTCTTCAAATTCAAAATTTCAGCAAAATAAAGCAAAAAATGAAAGTATTGAAAGACAATTAAATGATTATTTATCAGAGAATAAAACCAATTTAGCAAAAATTCATAATGAATTTGATATTGAAAAATTTAAAAATCATTGCAAGACTTTTTTTGATGAAGTGAATTTAGATAAGAATTTAGATTTTAGCGAAGATTATGTAAGCTATCAGTTATCAGTAAGCACAAAAATAACAAGTCCAACTATTTTTTATGATTTCATAGATTCTTTAGATAATTTTCCAAATATTTTACGAGTTCATTTCCCAATAGTTTTAAAATCTG
This sequence comes from Campylobacter sp. RM9334, assembly GCF_020138145.1. Taxonomy (NCBI): domain Bacteria; kingdom Pseudomonadati; phylum Campylobacterota; class Epsilonproteobacteria; order Campylobacterales; family Campylobacteraceae; genus Campylobacter; species Campylobacter sp. RM9334. Next base: position 5,656 of record NZ_JACGAX010000021.1, on the reverse strand, counting down.
ATAAGAATTTGATAAAAGCACAATTTAACATTCAAGTATATAAAAGATAAGCCTACAAAAGTAGGCTAAGAATTATTTATGCAATTCATTTGCATAGAATTTAACAGAATTAAAGCCTTCTTTTAAAGCCCATTCGTAAGCACTTGATACAAATTCCCAATTAATATGCTTATAAAAACCTTCAAGGTAAGCTGCTCTTGCATTTCTGTGGTCAATATAATAAGCGTGTTCCCAAACATCAACAACTAATAAAGGAATTAATTTATCTGTAATTGGAGTTGCTGCATTGCTTGTTTTTACTAATTCAAGTTTTTTACTTGTAGTATTATACACAAGCCAAAACCATCCACTACCAAATAAGCCTGTAGCACCTTTTATAAATTCATCTTTAAAGTTTGAACAGGTTCCAAAAGCTTCGTTAATTGCTTTTTCTAATTCAGCACTCATTTTGCTTTCTTTTGGACTAATGCAGTCAAAATAAAAATCGTGATTATAAACTTGTGCAGCATTATTAAAAACACCATCTTTAGAAGTTAAGATAATATCAACTAAATCTTTTTTTTCAAATTCTGTTCCAGCAATCAAATTGTTAAGATTATTAACATAAGTTTGATGATGTTTACCATAGTGATAATTGAAAGTTTCTTCAGTTAAAAAACCTGAAAACGCATTTGTTGCATAATTTAATGTTCTTAATTTAAACATCTTTTCTCCTTAATTTTAAAATTTGTATTAAAAATATATCAAAAAAAAGATAATATTTATCTTATTTAAAATCCTTTTTTATTTGTAAAAAATATATTTATTAAAGAAAATTAAAATTATTATCAAATTAAGAAAAAATTAATAAATAATTCATATAATAATCAATATCAAATTAATTTAAAAAAAGGATATATTATGAAGTTAAGTAAAATTACATTAGCTAGTATTTTTGTTGCAAGTTCTGCATTTGCTCATCAATTTTTTCCAATGAAAACAGATGATGGTTATAAGGTTGGATTTTGGGCTGATGATCATTGGGGTCAATTTCAAAGCGATAGAATATTTGGTGTAAGTGCAAAAGATTCTAAGGGTAAAAAGCTTAAAGCCGGATATGATTATTTAAATAATAAAATCTTTATAGAAGGTAATCCATCAGTAGCTAGTGTAAATTATGATTTTGGTTATTACACTTTTACAAAAGATGGCAAACATTATTCTCAAGCTAGAAATGAAATTACCGACATTACAGGTGCAAATGAAGTAACTCAAACTAGAAAAATATTTAAAATGGGTAAAAGTATATTCGCTTGGGACGAAGCATCAAGTAAGCCTTTAGGGTTAAAGTTTGAAATAATTCCATTAGAAAATCCACTAGACAAAAAAGTAGGGGATAAATTAAAAGTTCAAGTATTATTAGATGGAAAACCTATTAGTGGGGTTGAATTTGAAGACCAAAATGATGATATAGATGATATTACAACCGATGAAAAAGGTATTGCAACTTTAACTCTTAGCAAACCTCAAGATGGCTTACAAATTATTGCGGCTGGTATAAAATTGCCTTATAATCTTGATAGATACGGAGATACTTTACAGCTTACTGCTACTTTAAGTTTTAAATCTAAATAAATTATTTAATCTCTAATTTTTATTAGGGATTAAAAATATTGTTTTAAAATACCAAAATTAAATTTAAAGGTTTTATTATGAGACTTAAGGTCTTTTTTGCTTTATTAATTGCGGCATTTGGTATTTTGTATTTTTATTACAATAAAGGAACTTATAGCAACACTAATGGTTTTGAGCTAGAGTACATTGATAACAATATAATAAAAGAATATAAATCTTATATTTTGCTTAATTTTTGTAATAAAAGTAATTCTTCTTGTATTCAGTTTCAGCCTATTTTAAAATCAGTTTATGATGAATTAGCAGACCCTAATATAAAAATTTTCAATATAGATATATTTGAAAATCCCGAGCTTTTAAATGTTTTTCCAATTTCACTTATACCTATACAATTTTTCTACACTCAAGAAGGAGAAAATTTCAAACCAAATTCAAATGTTGGTATGAAATTTAAAGAAATGAAATTTAATAATGAAACCTATTATTTTCATATTGGTATTTTAAGTCAAGAAGAAATAATATCTGTTTTTAAAGAAATGCAAAATAATTAAAATTCTTCTAAACGATTTAAAGCTTCTTCCACAATTTCTCCAATAGGTGGGGTAATATCAATATTTATTACTAAATCTTCATTGTGTGGAAATTCTAATGTTGAAAATTGAGAATCAATCATATTTTCTTTCATATAATGACCGCTTCTTTTACTCATTCTTTGCATTATTAATTCTTTTGAGCCGTGTAAATGAATGAAGATAATTTTACCAGATTGTCTTATTTTATCTCTATATTGTTTTTTTAATGCAGAACAAGCTATGACACAAGAGCGGTTTCTTCTTGAAATTGAGTAAAATACATCAGCAATTCTTTCAAGCCAAGGTTCTCTATCTAAATCATTTAATGGATTTCCACTTTGCATTTTTTCTATATTTGCTCTTGGATGTAAATCATCTCCATCTATAAAACTTGCTCCTAAACTATTTGCAATCATAGCACCTATCGTGCTTTTGCCACAACCGCAAACTCCCATTACAACAATATTATAATGTTTCATTAATTATCCTTTTTTATAAAAATCTTGCTATTTTTAACCTATTTTTCTTAATATTACATAAATTCAAATAAAAGGAGAAATAATGCAAGAGCTTAGTGCTTCTTACTTATTATGTGTTGCCGCAGTTGCGGTTGTTTTATTATTATTTATGATTATGAAATTAAAAATTCATGCTTTCATATCATTAATAATAATAAGTTTTTTAACTTCTTTAGCAGCTAATACGCCGCTTGATAAAATTTTAGGAGTAATGCTTGGTGGTTTTGGTTCAACTTTAGCAAGTGTTGCTTTATTAGTTGGTATTGGTGCTATGATAGGTAAAATTTTAGAAGTTTCTGGTGGAGCTCAAGTTTTAGCTGATACTTTAATTGAGTTTTTTGGGGTGCAAAGAGCTCCATTTGCACTAGGTTTAGCTTCATTGATTTTTGCTTTCCCTATATTTTTTGATGCAGGGTTAATTGTAATGTTGCCTGTTATATTAAGCGTAGCTCATAAATTAAAAGGTTCTGTTTTAACTTATGCACTTCCTTCAGTTGGTGCGTTTTCTGTAATGCATGTTTTCTTACCGCCACACCCAGGTCCAGTTGCAGCAGCAGCTACAATAGACGCTAATGTTGGTTGGGTTTTAATATTAGGACTTATTATTGGTCTTCCTACTTGGTATTTTAGCTCTTATTTATTTGGGCTTTATTCTGGTAAAAAAATGTATTTTAAAGCACCAGATTTATTTGAAGATGAAAAAATAGAAATTAAACATAAACCTAAATTCCTAACCGTATTATTTATATTATTAACCCCTGTAGTATTGATTTTTATAAGTGCAATTATCTCATCTATGCAAAAATTAGAAATAATCGCAAAAAATGATATATGTTTTAATGTTTTAAATCTAATAGGTCAAACTCCAATCGCTCTTATGATTACTTTAATAATTTGTATTATTGTATTTAATAAGAGCTTAGGTGCTAAAAATCTTGAAAAATATTGTGAAAAAGCACTTCCTGCAATTTGTTCTGTAGTGCTTGTAACTGGTGCAGGTGGTATGTTTGGCGGTGTTTTAAGAGCTAGTGGAATAGGTGATGCGTTGGCTGGAACTTTAGCTAATTTAGGCGTTCCTGTTATTTTAGCTGGTTTTATAATAGCAGCAATTATTAGAATTGCTCAAGGTTCAGCTACTGTTGCACTTACTACAACAGCTGGTTTAATGGCACCAATTATTGCAGCAAATACATCAATTGCAGAATTTGATAAAGTTGCTATCGTTTTAGCAATAGCTTGTGGTAGTGTTGTTTGCTCTCATTTTAACGATTCTGGATTTTGGCTTGTAAAAGGCTTATTTGGTTTAGATGAAAAAACAACTCTTAAAACTTGGACTATATTAGAAACTTTAATAGGTGTTATAGGTTTTGTATTAATACTTATAATTTTAGCTTTATTTAATCTTGTATTTTAGTGTTTTTACTTTGGAATTTAAAATTATATTTTAAATTCCATTTTTAAAAAAATATTATTTTTTGTGTTAGTTCATATTATTATAATAACTTTATATATAGCCTTATAATATTATTCCATTTACTTAATTCTTAAATTATTTTATTATAATTTTATCTAACTTATAAAATTAAGTTTTATTTAAATTTTTAAGGAGAATTTATGGAAAAGTTATCTCGTAGAAGCTTTTTAAAAGGTGCAGCAGGAGTAGCAGCTAGTGCGTCAAGTTTAGGTGCTGTTGATTTTATTGGTGAAAACGCTATTCCTAAAATAGATGAAAGCTTAATTAGTGCTTCACATTTTGGAGCTTATCATCCAATTATTAGAAGTAGCAAAGTTGAAGGATTTAAGGCTTTTAATGGGGATTTTAAACCAACAACTCTTATGAATGGTGTAGTAAATAGAGTATATTCACAAGATAGAATTAAAAACCCAAGTGTTAGAAAAAGTGTTTTAGAAAAAGGATTTGAAAAAGCTCCTAAAAACTTAAGGGGTAAAGAAGAATTTGTTGAGATTACTTGGGAAAAAGCTTATGAATTAGTAGCTAATGAGCTTAAAAGAGTTTATGAAAAATATGGACACCATTCTGTGTATGGTGGTAGCTACGGCTGGTATTGTGTTGGAAATATAAATAACCCACAAAGCTTACTTGGAAGAATGTTAAATATTGCAGGTGGTTTTACAACAAGAACTTTAAATTATTCTTGTCATTGTATTAGTGCTATAACTCCACATATCACAGGTTACGATGAAGCAAATGCTAAACATACACCTTGGGACAATGTATTAGAACATTCAAAAGTAATTGTAATGTGGTCTACCGATATACTAAACACTAATCAAATTGCTTGGGGTGTTGCAACTCACGAAACATACCCATACATGGAAAAATTACAAGCATTAGTTAAAGATGGAAAAATAAAAGTAATTAATATTGACCCAGTATATAATGATACAGCAAGATTTTTAGATGCAGAACAAGTATTTATTAATCCTACAACCGATGTTGCCTTAGTAGAAGCAATGTGTTATCATCTAATTAAAAACAATCTTCACGATGAAAAATTCCTTAAAAAATACACAGTAGGATTTGCTAAATTAAAAGAAAGATTATTTGATGAGAATAATCCAAAAACTCCTGAATTAGCAGAAAAAATTACAGGTATAAAAGCAGAAAAAATAAAAGAATTAGCAGAACTTATGGCTAAAAATAGAACTATGATTATGGCAGGTTGGGGTTTTCAAAGAGCTCATCACGGAGAGCAAGCTCACTGGGCTATGATAACTCTTGCATCTGTTTTAGGACAAATTGGACTTGATGGTGGTGGATATGGGTTTAGCTACCATTATTCAGATGCTGGGGTTCCAACTCCAGGTGGTTTAACTATGAATGCTAATAGTCAAACATTAGCAGATGATAAAAATGTATTTGGTGGATTTCCAGGTCTTGGTGCTATTGGTGTAAGCACTAGTTATAAAGGGGAGTGGGATAATAGAACT
>NZ_JACGAX010000020.1:0-39523 GCF_020138145.1 Campylobacter sp. RM9334 | reverse complement strand
GTTGATGGGGTTGGTGGGGATAGTGTTTTTGCAAGTATTTTTGAATTTGCTAAATTAAGTATTGGTTTTATAACTTATTTGATTAAGAGTTTTAAATTATTTAGCTAAATTTAAAGAAAACAATAAAAACATAAAGCTATTAATTACCCTTATTGTAATAGCAATATATTTAATTATTAGGTAATTTTGTTTTTAATCAAATAGACTAAAAGTATAGATATTAGCTTTTAAAATAAAACTCATATTCTTTAAAACAATTTATTTTTATAAGATTTTGCTATGTATTGATTAAACATCTCATCATTTTTTTCACTCTCAAGCTTTTCTTCAATACTAGGCTCTACGCTATTAAATCCATCAATACAATTTTTATAAGTAAAGTCCATAATATCTTTCATTTCATTTGTTTCATAATATTTAATTAATTTTTCTTTAAACTCGTTAATTAATCCGACTGGAATATTTACCAAACCAGCTCCATTGCTAATCAAGACCTTGTTAGCACATAGAATTGCCGTTCGTTTGTTGCCATCGCTAAATATTTGTTTTCTCATTAGATATAACATTAATGTTATTGCTCTTTGTGTAGTGTTTGTGATTTTTTGTATTTCGTTTAATTCTTCTATAATTTCTTCTTTATATGGCATTTTAGGTTTGTAAGTTGTTCCGCCAATAGCCACATCAAATTGCCTTATGTAGCCTGATTGATAGATTAAATTTGCACCTATAGTCTTATTTATTTTACAAATATAAGCAAAATCAATTTCAGGATAACTTATAGTATCAAAAAGAACATACCAAGCATATTTAAGGTTGTTAATAGCTACAATATCATCTACCTTTAGATTGCCCACGCTTGCACCATTATAAATAGCTTCTACTTGTGGAAAAGTTACATTAATTCCCTCAAGTCTCGCACTTTTATAGATATTATCTACGATATTTCTTTTTGCTAAACATATGTTGTATTCTAAGCTCATATGAAATTTATTTTTCATAATTATTAATCCCTTTTTTAATTTATATAATTTTATTTTAATATATTCATCTTTTTATTTTTGTAACCTAGAAATTTATTATAGTCAAGACAACAATATTTAATACAAATAGTTAAAGTAAGATAAAATATTTTTTTATTTGCAGTAATTAGTATTATATTTTGTTTTTAGTTTAAGCTTTTAAAATCAATATTTTTATTAATAATATTTTAAATATTTTTTATATGGACATAATTTTGACAACTCATATGCTATAATGCGAAAAATTACAAGAAAGGAGAATAAATGAAAGCTATATTTTCTCTTATGGAGAGGGGGGGGGGATTTTACAAAAACTAAAATCACTTAACTTCATTAATTTTATTCAAAACTTCTCATTTATATTCAAAGGAACTTAGCAATGTTAGATAATTTTCCATGCACTGCATGTGGCTTATGCTGCAAGAGTATTAACGGAGTAAAAGAACTAGAAGAATTTAATTTAAATGGTGTTTGTATGCACCTAGCAGATGATAATACATGCAGGATTTATGAAAATCGTCCTATGGTTTGTAGGGTTGATGAATATTACGAAAGGTTTCTTAAAAAGTATATGAGTAAGGCTAAATATTACAACGAGAATATAAAAGTCTGTAATGCTTTACAAGATAAATTTAAAGTAGATAAAAAATATAAAATTAATTTGATTAAGGAGATTTAAATGAGTATAGAACAAATTATCGCAGAAGAAAAAGCAAAGTTTGAAAAGACAAATTCGTATGCAAATGTTATGATTTTAGGACATACAGGAGCTGGTAAAAGCTCACTAATAAACCATGTTTTTGGAGAGAAGGTAGCAAATGTTAGCAATCATAAACCACAAACTAGAGGTTTTAAGGTATTTTTAGGAAAAGATTTTGGTAAGCAAATTAATATTATAGATTCGGAAGGCTATGAATTAGCAGGCGAAGCAGATAGTTTTGTAAATAAAGTTAAAGATTTTCAAAATGAGCTTGAAAGTGGCAAGATAAATAATTGCGAAGGAAATATTCATGTAATTTGGTATTGCATATCAGCAAGTAAAACAAGAGTGGAAGATATGGATTTAAATATCGTAAAACTATTAAAGAAAAACTATAAAAATATTTTTGTAGTAATGACACAATGTGATGAAGATGATGCTAATTTAAGTATTCAAAAAGAATATGAGAAAATCTTAAATACAAAAATATATGCAGTTAGTAAAGATTTAGCTGATGAAGATACAGATTTAAATTCTTTATTAAATGATAGTGCAAATAGTATTAGTGATGATGATATACAAAAAGCTTTTGTAGCATCTCAAGAAAGAAGCATTGCATTAAAAGAACAACATGCTAAAACAATTATATTACGCTACACCTCGTTTTGTGTTGCTGCAGGAGCAAATCCTATACCTTTAGTAAGTGATACTGTAGTAATCACACCTACTCAAGTAGCAATGCTAGTGCATATTGGGCGTATATATGGAGTTGATATATCAAAAACAGCCTTAAAAAGCTTAGCAGCAGAAACTTTAGCTAGTAATTTAGGAAAAGCTTTAGCAGGTAACTTGCTTAAATTTACTGGGGTTGGAGCTATTGTAGGAAGTGCGATTACTGCAAGTGTAGCAGGTGTTATTACTTATGGAATGGGCTTTGCATATTCAGAATATTGTAAAAAGAAATATCAAGATATTTTAGCGGGTAAAGTTGTAGATGATGATATTGTTGAAAATATTTGCCAAGTAATCAAACATTATATAGATACTATTAGTTGGGCGGATGTCAAAAAAGAACTACACAAAAATAAAGAAAATAAAAAAGATACTAAAGAAGATAACCAAGAAAAAGAAGATAAGGAATAAATATGCAATATCAAGAAGCTAGAGTATTGGTTATTGGCAAGACTGGTAATGGTAAAAGTTCTTTTATAAATTATCTTTTAGATGAAGCTAAAGCGCCTACTGGTATTGGTAAGCCTATTACACAAGAATTTAAAGAATATGAAAAAATAGTTGATGATAGACTAAGGCTTATTGTCACTGATAGTAAAGGGCTTGAATCAAACAAAGATGATTTTGAAAGTATTATTAAAAATATCAAATCATATATACAAAGCAAAAATAGTAGCGATAATGTAGCTGAGTTTTTTCATGTTGTTTTTTATTGCCTGAAATATAATACAAAAAGAATTGAAGAGCAAGAAATAAAATTAATCAAACAACTAAAAGAGCTTTTAAAATTTAATATTCACTTTATTATTACAGGTTGTGATAGTATTAAAAGTGCTGAAGAATTTAACGAATATGAAGAGCATATTAAAAAAGAGCTTGGAAATGATACAAGATTATATAAAGTATGTTCTATTGAAGTAGAAAAAAGAGGCGGACAAAAAACTCAAAAATACGGCAAAGAAGAAGTGATAAATGGCGTTATTGATTTGATTTTTGAAAACCTAGCTACAAGTTTTGCTTACGATTTTGCTCGTAAATATGTGGAATCTTATAATAAAACTTTAGATAATTATGAAGAACGATTAAATAAAACAATTGATAGTAATATTGGCTTTTTTTCAAGACTTTTTAGCTTTTTAGATACTACAAGAGCAGAAGTAAAAGCAGAATTTGAAAAAGTAAGATCGCAAATCATTAATGAGATAGAGAATTTACAAGATAATATGGTAAATGAGCACTCTATAAAGCTTGATGAGATTTTTACATTTTGCAATGTTTTAAGTGATACTTTTGGTGTTAAGCAAACGCTAAGTAAGTCTTTAAATACGAAGGCATTAAAAGATACTTTACATTTTAAAGAATATGGCTTATGGGATAGTTTTGCAAATATGTTTACAAATAATGATGCTAAAGAAAGCTTTAAAAAATATTTTAATAGTTTAAAAATACCGTTAAATGCAAATATAAATCAAAGCAATAATAATGCTTGGGTTTTACCAATATTATTCTTTGCTGATAAAGAAAAATTGGGTGTAGAAAAAAAGTTTGTTGAAGATATTAAAGCAGTTATTATGCAGTCTAAACAATAATTTAAATCAAAGAATTTGAAATAGGAATTTCAAATTCTTAAAAAGGAGAGATTATGCCGATACCGCCAAAGCCTAGTAAATATACTTGCAAAAGTTGTGGATATAGCGTAGTTAGGATTTATAGTAGTGATTGTTTTGCAGAAAATGATTTAGCACCAATTAAGTGTCCTAAATGCAAAGCAAGTTTTAATTGGGAGCATTCAAAGGCAAATAAATTTGAAATATTACTAGCAAAACTAAAAGGAATAAATTAGAAATTTATTTTATTAATATAAAGGAAAATAATGAAAAAATATAAACCAAGAACAAGAATAGAATTATGCGAACTAGTAAGAGATGAGAGTGTTTATCTAGGTGATATTGATACGAGCTTGATTACTGATATGAGTGGGCTTTTTTATTGGTGTGTTAGAAAAGATTTTAGCGGTATAAATGAATGGGATACTAGCAATGTAACTTATATGGATGAAATGTTTAGAGATTGCAAAAATTTTAATCAACCTTTAAATTTTGATACGAGAAATGTAACTGATATGAGTGAAATATTTAGAGATTGCAAAAATTTTAATCAACCATTAAATTTTGATACAAGAAAAGTAGAAAATATGAAAAGAATGTTTGAAGGTTGTATAAACTTCAATCAGCCTTTAAATTTTGATACAAGAAATGTAACTGATATGAGTTTTATGTTTAATAAATGTAAAAAACTAAATCAACCTTTAAACCTTGATACTTCAAAAGTAATCAACATGGCTAATATGTTTTCTTATTGTGAAAATTTCAATCAACCTTTAAACCTTGATACTTTAAATGTAACCAATATGGGTGATATGTTTTATAGTTGTATAAAATTTAACCAATTATTGCAATTTTATACATGTGATGTAGTTAATATGAGCAATATGTTTTTTGATTGTAAAAGCTTTAATCAGATTTTAAATTTTACTACAAAAAATGTTGTTTATATAGATAATATGTTTGAAGGTTGTGAGAGTTTAGAACACTTGCCAGAGTTTTACAAGAATTTTGGTAAAAAATAAAAATAAGTCTAAGAATTTGAAATATGACTTTTAAATTATTTAGAGTTAAACGCATTTAATATAGATTTTACGAAACTAAAGGAGATTTTATGAAAAAATATAAGCCAACAACGAAAAAAGAATTAAAAGAGTTAGTAAGAGATGAGAGTGTATATCTAGGCGATATTGATACGAGTTGGATTATTGATATGAGTAGATTATTTGAAAATAGCACTAGAAAAGACTTTAGCGGGATAAACACTTGGGACACTAGCAATGTAACTGATATGAGCCATATGTTTGATAAATGCATTAATTTTAATCAGCCTTTGAATTTTAATACTAGCAATGTAACTGATATGAGCCATATGTTTGAAGGTTGTATAAATTTCAATCAGCCTTTAGCCTTTGATACTAAAAAAGTCGAATCTATGTATTGTATGTTTAAGGGTTGCGAAAAATTAAATCAAACATTTGATTTTGATATAAGCTATATAGACGATACAGATAGTGTATTTAAAGGTTGCTATGAAATGAATTCAAGTTTTTTTGAAGATTTTGACTTGGATGACTTGTATGAATATTTTTATGACTGTGAACCTGCTATGAAGCTTCTTTTAGAAAATGACTATTTTGAAAAGATTAATGGCAAATATAGACCTGAAGATAAGAAAGAATTACAAAAATTAGTTTATTCTAATGTAATTAGTCTTAGTGATGTTGATACGAGTTTGATTACTGATATGAGTATGCTTTTTAATGGTAGTTTAAGAAAAGACTTTAGTGGTATCAATACTTGGGATACTAGCAATGTAACTAATATGTTCCAGATGTTTTCTGCTTGTAAGTATTTTAATCAATCTTTAAATTTTGATACTTCAAAAGTAACAAATATGCAAAATATGTTTTATTGTTGTGAAAATTTCAATCAGCCTTTAGAGCTTGATACTTCAAAAGTAATTAATATGGAAGGTATGCTTTATGGTTGTAAAAGTTTTAATCAAACTTTAAATTTTGATACTTCAAAAGTTGAAAATATGAGTGGTATGTTTGAATATTGTGAGAGTTTAGAACACTTGCCGGAGTTTTATAAGAAATTTTGTGAAGAAAACGAAGAAGTCTAAGAATTTCAAATGGGAGTTTCAAATGAAATTCCTTTTTTTAAATTCCAAAAAAATTCGCTGCATTTTAAAGAATAATTGTAAAGTTATAAATCAAAATTTGTATTTTAAATTTATTAAAATCTTTTTATATAGACATAATCAGGACTTTACTTTTGCTAAGATATACGAAATTAAAAAGGAGTTTATATGTGGATTTTAGGACTTTTGTTTATCTTAGCTTTACTTTTATTTTTTGGCTTAGGTGTTTTTAGACTTTTACTTGTAGTTTTTATATTCTTAATTTTTTTAGCAATTATTGCAAAGGTTGTAGAGTTGTTATTTAAGGATTAAATTCTTAGCAATTAATTTATAATAAAAGAGCTAAAATATTTTGATTTAAATCGCCAAAAATTAGCGATTTAAATTCTTAAAAATTATGCTCAATCTCCATCAAATCACATCTATCATTATCACAAGTATCAGCGTGATTAGGATTTAGTATATGTCCATTTCCTCGTCTAAAATCACCACCACCAGTGCAATCAAATTGATTTAAATATTCTTCAAATATATTATCTCTATTACCAGCTAAACCAATTAAGCTAATGGCTTGTATGTTGTATCTATTATTAGCAGATAGGTTTCTTAATAAAGTATGCTCATCTTGTGTAGGTGCTATAAAGCTTGTAAAATCTTCTTCGCTTATGTTTTGAGCATTTGTTGGGATTACTACTGCTCCGTTGTTTGTAATGATGATAGGAACTGCGTGTGCTCTACCGTTATCTAAACTCATTAATGCAATATATAAAGAACCAGCAGGAGAATTTAAAATACCCCTTAATTGAGATCTTAAATTATCTTGAGTTGTGATAGTGCTAAGGCTCCATTCTTGTCTTGGCAAAATACTGCTAGTTAAAGCCCAAATCGCCCTAATACCCCTTGAATATAGTCCTTCACCTAAAGCCAATTGTTGTCCCCATAACTCAAGTGCTTCACCCATTAAATTATACATCGCAGGGTTTCTTCTAGCAAATGTAGTAAATGGAGATACATTGTCCATATAATCAAATAAATATCCAGTAGAACTATAATTTAATATAGGACTATGTGGATATACTTGAGTTAGTAAAGAAACTATCTCATAAGTATGTAGCATACAAATTCCACAAATCCCACTAGCATCAGTGCTACTATCAGTAGTCCTTGCAATGCTTAATAATCGTGCTTTCCAATTTGCTTGTAAAGGGTCAAAATTAGCTAAGCTATTTGATATAACTTCTCGTTTTGTTCTTCTTTCTGCACCACAATGGCTAGAGAAAAGTCCTAAATTTCTTGCGTTAAAATTCCTTAATTCATAAACGCTAAAGTCAAATGATAATTTACCATCTAATAAAACGCTAGGAGATAAATGGGTTTTATAATAATTTATATCACTTATAAATAATTTTCCTAATTCACTGCCCCTTGAAACATCTAAAATATTTTTATTAATATCTAATATATAAGAATTTTCAAATAAATTTAAATTCCAATAAAATCTATTTTCAAATCCGTAAAAATTACATTTAGAAAACTTTAAAAAACTAGCGTCTTGATTGCTAAGATTAGTTTCAAGGCACTCAAAAGTCCCACTGCTAGGGTTAAAAAGAGCTATTTTACCACTTGTAATATCGTAATAAAAATTAAATGGTGTTTTTGAAGCCCCATTTTTTGTAATATAAAATAGTTCTAATTTATTATTTGATTTTGAACGAAAATATATAGAAGTTTTAAGAGCGTAATTAATAGGCGGTGGAACTGCTTGTAGCCACTGCTTCATTTCGTCATTATCTATGGTTATTTTATTGGCGTTTTTGTTTTTTGTAGCTAGTAAATTATACTCGCTTTCTTTTACTTCTACATCAATGTAAGCTGGTAAGCTAAAGGTATCTTTTATGCTAAACCATTGAGATTTATCGTTTAAAACACAAGGCTTTAATTCAAAGAAATCTTGTTTGGTTTGTCCACTTTTAAACCTATCGCTAAGACTTGCACATAGCCAATTGTCTTTATATTTAAAAGCAAGTCTTTTGTATAAATCATATCTCGTATCTACTGCTTGTTTACAATCTAGCATACCGATTATGACCCTATCATGCACTTGTCTTGGAGCTAGACAAAAAGTTTTATTATCGTGAGCTTTTATGATTAAATGCTTATCTTGTATTGTGTTGGCTGGAGTTTGCGGGACGCTATTTGCAAATATTGTAGAAAGGTAAAATAATATTAATATAAGTTTTTTCATAATTTCCCCCTTAAGATTTGTGATTATATTAATTTATAATAATATTTATTCTAAATTTCAAATATTTTTTAATAGTTGTGAAAATTAAGGAGCAAAAATGAGTGATAATAATGCTAAAAAAAGATATTTTGCTATCAAAAATAGCATAGAATTTAAAAAACAAGAAGAATTAAATTCTAACTATGAAGATATTTTAAAGGCTTATGAAAAAGAGCTTGACGAAGCGATTTTGAAAGTTGTTAATAAGTATAAATTTAGTGAAATTTTAAGCAGTAAAATGCCAAATTACCACAAAATAACAAAATCTATAATCTACAAAGCAGAAAGCGAAAATGAAAAAAAGGGCAGATTATATGAATTAAAAATTAAAAAATATTACGAAGAGCAAGGCTACAAGGTCTTTCCACACGGCTTTATAAATGGTAAAAACGATGGCGGGATAGATTTGGTTTGCTATAAAGAAAATGAGTGTGTATTAATTCAGTGCAAAAATCACAAAAGCCAAATAGGTCAAGATTTGTTAAGGAAATTTTTAGGTGATTGTGCTGTTTTTGTTAATGAGAATGAAAAAATACTTAAAAATAAAACTATTAAAAAAGTTTTTATAAGTTCAAGTGAGCCAAGAGCAAGTGCTGAATATTATTTAAATAATTATAAGGATTTAATAGAGTATTTAAATATTGAAGAATGAGCCAAGGGATATAAAATGAAAGAGATTTATAAAATAAAGTTTGCAGTTCATTAATATAACAATGATTTTAAGCGTTTTGTATCTTTTTGTATTATCTAATAAGCTTTTAATCTTATTTTAGGTGGGGTTTATTTGAGTATGTTTTTTAGATATCAATTTGATTTCTTTGGCGTTGTTTTTGTATTTTAAAATCAAAGCAAATAAATACCAAAAGCTATATCTAACAAAGGATTAAAATGAATAAAACTACTAATTTACCAATATTTGGGGTAGGACCTATTTACGTCATAACTTGCCTTTTGCTTGCTATATTTGGGCTTTGTTTGGATTATTTTGGTTTTTTAGATTTTGTAAAATTGCCAAAAGCAAGGATTTTTATGTCTATTTTGGGTGGGGTTTTGCTATTTGCTTATAATTTATGCTTATTAGTTTTACCTTTTATTTTCTGTGCTTTTCTTACAGTGTTAATGAAAAAGACAGAAGAAAAATGGCTACAAGAAAAATTCGGCGACAGCTATACGCAGTATTACAAAAAAGCCAATAGAATAATCCCTTGGTTTAAAAGATAAATTACGGAAATAAATTCTTTAAATATTACAAATAAATAAAGAGTAATTTATTACAGAATATATTTTCTCTATAATCTTATTGACAAAATAAAATTTATAATATATAATGCGTTATCTTTAAAAAAATAAAGATATATTTTACAAACTAAAAGGAGAAAAATGACAGCATTATTACAAAGAAAAAGTTTATTACCAAAATCTTTATTCGAGCATATAATTATGAGTGATGAAAGTAAGATTATTAGGGTAATTGATGAGTATTGTTATGAGTTTAGCGACAAGCTAAGCCTTGATGATGAAAAGGCACTAAAATCATCACTAGGTTTTAGTGTAATGTGTTATATGGCTGATAAGTTTAGGGAAATTAAGCTTTATGCAATGTTTAACGATGGTGCAAATCCTAATGATTTTTATTTAAGTTTTGATGAGTTTATGGCTAGAGCTAAATTTGATGAGAGTTTAAAAGATATGCTTTTTAAATATGGTGAAAAATATTGGGATTTGGTGCTTAAAATTGCTAATTTATCACCTTATTTAAACGAGCTTTTAGGACATTGTGTGTTTAATGAAACCTATACAAAGCAAAGCAACTTAGAGTATCAAATCAATGAAGGTGTGAGTGATTTTATTTATGAAATCAGTGATTTTAGTGCATATAAAAATATACTTCTTTTTAGCTCGTTGAGTGATAATTTGTTTTTAGATATGACAAAAATGGTGGAAAAATCAAAGCTTGAACAAGGGATTATAGAAGATGTTTTAAGCGATATTAATTTTAGCATTGTAACAAATAACAGTAATATTTCAAATCAAATCAAATTAAAATCAAAAGTTTTAAATGCAAATACAAATATAATTAATTATAGCGACTTAAAAAATGAAAAATTTGATTTGATTTGTGCTGATTTGGTATTTAATAATCGCATTGATTTTAGTGATTTTATGCTTGATAAAATATCTAAAGAGTTTGAAATAGATTTAAAAAATACAAGAACTCATGATGAATGGCTAAAAATAGCCCAAATTACACAACTTTTAGGCGATAATTCTTTTGCTTTTTGTATTTGTTCTAGATTTTTACTATCAAATGACAAGGGCAAATTAAGTGGTATTTTGAAAGAAAGGTTGCTTAAAAAAGGTTATATAAAAGCTATTATAAATCTACCAAAAGAAGCTATAAATGGCATAGGAATTGAGTGTGATTTGTTAATTTTAAGCAAGGGTAATAAAAGTATTAAAATGATAGATGCCAGAAGTTTATATCATAAAGAACTTAATTTTTTTGAATATATGAAACTAGCAGAGTATTTACAAAAAAATAACGAATTATCTAAAACCTTAAGTTTTGAAGAAGCACTTGCAAACAGGCTAAATGTATCGCTCTCTTTAGAAGATAGTATAAATACAATAAGTCTAAAAGAGCTAATCTTAAGCTCAAATGTAGGCGCTACAATGCAATCAAGTGAAATACAAAATCTAAAATGCAAGCAAGAAAGCGATTTTGCACTTATAAACACATCAAACATCAAAGAAGGATATATAAAAGATGATGATTTTATAGAACAAATCCCAGAAAAATACCAAAAATTAGTGGTGAAAAATAACTCAATCATAATTCCAAGGGTATGGAACGAGAGTATAAAAGTAGCTTTTGTAAGCAATTACAGTAAAAAACTTTTACCTACAAACAATGTAATTGCCTTAGAATTAGATGAGAGCAAAATTTATCCACCTTATGTAGCAGCATTTTTACAGAGTGAAAAGGGAGTAGAAAGTATCAAAAATCTTTCATCAAATGGAGCTTTATCAAGGCTTAGTATTGGTGGGATAAAAGAGCTAAAAATTCCTATGCGTAGTGAAGTAGAGCAAAGGCAAATCGGCGATGATTTTATACAGACGATAGAAAAAATTCAAGCATTGCAAAATCAATACGAAGCAGAATTAAATAAATTAAAAATAATTTTTAAATAAGGAGATATAATGGAAGAGATTTATAAGGCAAGATTTATTATATATTACGTATTAATAGCTTTAAGTATAATATATCCTTTGGATTATCTTACGCATTTAAATTTTAGTATTGTTTTAGATATAAATATTGCTCCACTAATATTTTTAATATTTTTTAAGAATCAAATAAATAAACACCAAAATCCTATAAAAAAATAAAGTAAAATAAAATCAAAGTAAATTTCGTTTGTTTGGGCTAATTTTAAAGTCATAAATAAACGAAATTCTGATTTTAAATTCTTTAAAAATACACGAAACAAATTCCTAGTAAAAAATCAAGCTAACAATAATACAAACCAATAAAATAAAATTAAAAATATGTAAAGCTTCAAAAATATTAAAGAAATGATTGTAAAAACTTTCAGTAAAGCCCTAATTTTAGGGCTTTAGACTTAATTAAAAAAGAATTTAGATACTATAGTTATTGCAAACGCAATAGGAGCTATTTTAAAAAGTATAAATGCCATTGTTTTGCTAATTCTATATTTTACCATACCTTCTGATACTTCTTGTCTTGTGTTAGCCATCAAATCAAATGCTACGCAGTATTCTCCATTGTTATTTAAGTTTTTTTCTGTATTATTTAATGATTGTATTAAATCCATTTTATTCTCCTACATGTTTTAAAGTAATATATGGTGATAATTGATAAATATCAAAAATAACTTCGCCGTATTCATCCACCAGAGCTTTTAGTTCAGAATCTAGCGGTGCTAACATTTCATATGCTTTATTTTCATTATCTTTTGTGACAGAATAACAAGCCCATGAACATAAGAAATATATTCCAAAAATTATTAAGCCTGTAATATAACTGAAAGAATATAAACATATCAATGCAATAATTAGACCAATAATTATTATACCACCTAGAGCTTTGGTGTTGTTTTCAGCTATCATTTTTAATTCTTGATTAGGCCAATAAACATTCTGTAAAGTCTTTACAAGCTCATAGCGTTCTTTACAATTTTGCTCTAAAATTTCAAAATCGTATTCTTCACCATCTTTTTGATTTTCTTTACCTATTAGTGCCAAAGTGCCTTTTATAGTAAAGACATTGTTTATTGTGGTTTGTGTGTTGATATTTGTAGTGCTTGATGATTTATCTACTACTTTATTTTTTGATACACCCCATACTCCATTTGATAATATGGTAGGTGAAAAATAACTTTTTGTACTGTATTTTGTATCGGTTTGTTCGGTTCCTTGAGTAACCATACCTTCAGTATGTTGAGATCTTACGGCATTGATAATGGCATTAAAACCTAAACAACTAGCCATTGATTTAAGGGTGTTTTCTGCATCTTCAAAGCTAAGGCTTGAACTAGTTGATATCTCTAACTCACTTGCGTAAATTAGTTGAATACCCCCCCCCAATAATATCACCGCTGCTTATAAGTCTAACGCCTGATGATAAAACAAACTTAGGATTTTGCACTTTTATTTCTTCGGTAGTGCTAACACTATTCATTTGTAACTCCTTTTTTTAAAATTGTAAAAATGGTATATTAATATTTTTAAATTAATTATGTTTTAATTTAGCTTATTTAAGTTAAAAACATATTTATTAATTTAACTTACCTAAGAATAGGGCAAGAAAGTTAGTTTTTGGCTTATAAATTATGTTTGATTGAAAATACACTAAAGAAATTCTTGGCTGATTACAGCTACTAACCGATAAAATACCGATAAATTAAATTATACTGAAAAACTGCCGAGATTTTAAATTGCTATGATGAGTATATAAAATTTTAAAGAATTTAAAATCAGAATTAGAAAAAGAAAAATTCCGTCCAATAAACGAGCTACTAAGTGGCAAAACAAGGTTTGCTAACTTTATCAGCCTTTGGCAAAAAGTAACGATTAATGATTTAGGTCTAACTTACAATAGGCTTTTAGATAAAAAAGAAAAAAATTTGAAGATGATAACTTAAACTGCATTACATATAAAAATATTTTTGATAGTGTTAAAATAAACGATGGTGAAAAAAAATAAAGAAGATGTATTTTTTACTATTTCATCTAAAATCATATACGAAATATGGACTTTATTTGTTATTTTAGAAGAATGTGAAATTTATATTTAAATAGCTTTGGCTTTAGACCTAATGAAATGATAAATACTAAGTATGCGAGTTTTTATTTTAGGAGTTCTATTTTTATGGAAAAATTAATGAAGTTAGCACAAGGTAGCACGAGATATAATTTATCTAAAACTAATTTTTTAAAAGTAAAATTCCTAAGTTTATAAGAACAGAATAAGTTGGGGGGGGGTAATTATGTGTGATGAGCGTTTGGAACATCTAAACGAGCTAATAATAGCCCAGACCACCCTCAAATCCCACTTTTAACCGAACTTTTAAGTGGAAATTAAGAGTAAAGGACTTTGAATGATTGAAAATATACAAAATGAAGATGTAAAAAATGAACTTAAAAAGAAATTTAATGATATAAAAAATTATTTGTGTAGTGTTTTTCAATTATCAAATGATATTGAATTTAGTTTTGATGTTGAAGTAAATAAGGGTAAATTAGAAATAATAGTTGGTATTTCTAATCCTAATCACGATTTAGAGTATAAAATCCAAGATATAACACCTAGTAGTATTAAAATAGATTATTTATTAAAAGTGATATTTAAAAACATTAGCTTTGATTGTTCTAAGCATTTAATAAAGCGTTATATTGCATTATTTAGCAATGCATTTATAGAAATAGATACAAGTGTCTTAGAAAATGATAACTATAGTAATTTTATAAAAATTTTTACAAGTTTAAGTTTTGAAAAATGTAATTTTTACATACATGATAAAACAACTTTAGATGGATTTAATTTTTTTAATGATTTAACTTTTATCGATTGTTATTTTAGTAATGAATTATTGATTGGCGAGTGTGTTTTTGAAAAGAAATTTATCTTTGAAACTAGAAAAAACCAAAAGCATGAATTATTTGTTATGAATACCCGTTTTAAAGATAACTGTGAAATTGTTTTAAACACAGACCACGATACACTTGGATTGTTAAATGTTCAATTTGATAAAGATTTTGATTGTATAAAGTGCAATTTGCATAACATTAAATATATCTTTTTTAATAAAGTAGTTTTTGAAGGTTGTTTTTATGTAGCTCGTAGAATTGTTATAAAGAGTGTAAAAGAGCTTCTTTTAGACACTGATTTTAAGACTGAAATTGATATTAAAAATACAATATTTAAGAAAGAAACGGATTTTAGTAGAACAAAATTTGAAAAAAATGTAAAGTTGCATTCTCTTGTATTTAACGAAAAAGTTATTTTTGGTAGTTATGTTACATTAAAGAGTGGTATGAATGAAATTTTTCAGCTTAATAATATTAAATTTTTAAGCGATGTGGATTTTAGTAATGTTTCTTTTGAAAAGATAAAATTAAAAATTAAAAATTCAATCTTTAGTAAAGATTTTTCTTTGGTTAAGTCTCATGTTAAAAGTTGTGGTGTTAATGTATTTAACAAGAAAATTACAATATATAATTCACAATTTGATGGTTTGGTAAATTTATCTAGATGTAATTTTAAAGATAATATAAAGATTATTAAATGTGAGTTTAATAAGCAAGTGCAATGTTGCCAATCTTTATTTGAAAAGAAATTTGATTTTAGCGATAACAATGTAAATCGTGATATTCATTTTGATAGGTCAGAGTTTAAAAAAGAAGTTGTATTTGATTATACTATTTTCAATGATATTCTCTCTTTACTTTTTGTTATATTTCATAAAGCTCCAAAATTTGCATTAGCTAAATTTGCTAATTCTGCAAATATTCAAACTTTTAATTTGCGCATTGGCGAAAGTAATGAAAAGCTAAACAAAGATTGTTATAAAAAAGAAAATATTGAAAGCACAATGAATAGGTTAGGAGCTATAACAGATACTTATAGGTTAATGAAAGACCAAGCTATTAAAAACAATGATTTATTAGTTGCAACAGAGAATAAAAAATCAGAATTATATGCTAGAGAGTTAGAGCTTGATTATTGTAAAAAAATTTATGGTATTAAATATCCATCTAGTATGTATCAAAAAACTGCATCGGAGAGTGCAAAATTAACAATTATTGAAGTATTTGATAGGTTATTTTTAAAGCTTAACAGAACAACAAGCGACCATCATACTGATTTTTTAAAGATACTTTTATTTACCCTAAGTGTCATCGGTGGGTATTTTATGATAAATTTTGGATTGTCTTTAGAAATAGTTGCAAGTAATTTTGATTATTTAGTTGGTAAAGCTCAACCGATAGAAGATTATATAAAGATGGTTTTTAACTCATTTGATTTAAAAAATTTTGCTTTTTCTACTCTTTGTGTATTGTGTTTTATCGTTTATATAACTTTGGTTTTAACTTTTAGCAAATTTAAAAAATTACTTGGTATTTTAGGGGCAATTGGAATAATTGGTATTTTATGTAGCCCTAATATAATAACCCCATTTTTAGGGGCGTTTTCAGAAGATGCGAGAAATCATTATCTATATAAAGCTATAGATGATTTAGATGATAAAAAGGCGTTAGAGCTAGCTAGAATAATACTTCCAAATGACAAGGATTTAAAAGAATTTAAACCTAGTAAAACCATTTTGAGCAAAAACACCAAACTAGAACAAATCAGCATTTTTGATAAAACGGATTTAAGCGTTAATTTTATCTACGAGCAATCAAATCAAGACAAAAACGAGCAAAGCGTTTATAAAGCCAAAAAGACCCTAAAAGACTATAAAGACGAGCTAAAATCATCAGATTTGCTAGACAAAGCCCCCGAGCTAAAACGAGCCATAGCGATAGATTGTGGGGTCTCAAGGCTTAATATAGCTTATTATTTAGTTCTTGCGTTTTGTATATTTGCCTTGCAAAAAACAATGCGTAAAAACTCAATAATCCCAAGCTAAAACTAAATTTCGTTTGTTTGCTTAAACTTGCCAAATAAACGAAATTCCGAATTTAAATTCCAAATACGAAAATAAATTCTAAAGTCAAACAAGTGACATTTGGGGATGTGTAGAATTTATTTCGTGTATTTTTACCATAAAATTAAAGCTTCAAACATACGAAATTTATTTTTAATCTTTTAGTAATTGTTATTTTTAATACCAAAAAGATATGATTTTAAAATAAAGGAGTGTTTATGAGATTGGAATTATTATTTAGCGTAAAAGAAAAGCTAAGAGAAGGCAATAAATCGGTTTTAGTTAAAGATACAAGAAATATTACAAATATAATAGAAGAGAGATTAAATAGATTAGAAAATGGTAAGAAATGCTATAAAGGAATTATTATAGAAGATAAATTAGCTATGAAACATGCCATTTTATTTAAGTTTAAAATAAATGGAAAAAGCCTTGATAAAGCTACTTTATTAGATAGATTTTATAAAGATATTAAAGATGGCGAACACAGAAAAGAATATCATATCACCGTAGTTTATAGCGATAGTTCTTTGTATTTTTCAGAAAAGCTGTATAAATTAATATCAAAACATGAAATTATGTTTAGAAAATTGATTTATTTGTTGATGATAGGGGCTTGTGGGGATAATTGGTATAAAATTGTAGATGAAAATATAGCAAGAGATAAACGCAAAGATAAAACCAATCAAGATTTAAATGAAGCTTTTTTATCTTTGCTAACATATCAAGATTATATCAATGGATTTTTTCAACTTATATATCCTAATAATCTTGAAGAGCTTATGGAAGAAGCGAAAAAAGAATTAGATAACAATAATAAAGAAAAAGCAATGGAAAAATTACAAAAAATTGCAAGAAAACCACACATAGAACATTGGTATGAGAATTTAAAAGTAGATAAGCTAAAAGAAGATTTATTAACTATACAAAAAATAAGAAATAAAATCTCCCATAATCACGCAATTTGTTTAAAAGACTATAAAGAATATGAAAAAACTATAAAAGCAGTTATAAAAAGACTAGAAAAAGAAATTGAAAAAGTAGAGAAAGAAAAATATATGTCTTTGAAAATAAATTCTATTGATATTTACGCTAGATATATGAAAGAACTTACTTCGCGATATGAAAATGCTTTTAAAAATATAGGCAAATTAGCAGACTACCAAACTAAGCTATCAGAAATGATAAGTTTGCCTAATAAGATTGTGCAAAATCAATTTGATATAGCATCTAAATTGAGTAAAATCTATATACCAAGTTTTAGTTTTACAAATCCATTGCTTGAACTATTAAGAGAACAGGAAGAGTTAATGGGCGATAAAAAAGAATAATGATTTTTATAGGAATTTCGTTTGTTTGGATTTAGCCAAAACATACGAAATTTATGGATAAGTTTAAAAAATACATAAAATAAATTCTTAAATATAAAAATGCATTCAAGCTTTAAAATTTGTCAATAAGGCAGTTTAAATGGTTTAATTGTTAATCAATGGATATTTTGCAATGTTTGAGTAATTTCATAAGTACTATCAAATTTGCAATGATAGAAATTTTGTTATGGTTTGTAAAGGTAAAAATAAACTAGACTAACTAAAGTTATATAGTAAACTTCACTCACCACATATTTTTAGAACAGGTAAAAGATTTTTTGAATATAAATTTTACTCGTTTATAGAATAGGTTTAAAAATAAATAACATAAGGTATTATTAAAAACTATTTTTGTAATTATTTATAAATAATGTTATATTTTATATTATTGTTTGATGGTCAATTACCATTATATAAGTAAAGTTAAAGTAGAATACTTGGTATAACTTATATTAAAAATCATAAGCAAAGCTTGCAAATATATGAAAGTTAAAATAAAAGGTTGCAAATGTTTGACAAAGTTTCTTTTTCTGGGCACGAGAAATTTGATTGTAAAATAGACTGGATTAGTCGTGGATTGATAGAATTTAATAAATGTGACAAATTGTTTACAAATAGCAAGCTTGATTATTCTATAGAGGTTTTGGGCTTAGGCGGCAACATGGTAAAGTCGCTACATTTTTGGTTAAATGCTTTAGGTTTGCTTGAAAAAAACACATTAAGCAATATAGGAAAGATTATTTTAGAAAAAGATGTTTTTTTAGAAAACCTAGACACTATATGGCTTCTTCACTGGAATTTAGTGAAGAATAAGTCTAAAGCTACTTTGTATAGTTTGTTTTTTAATTATTTTTATCAGTATAATTTTACAAAAGAGAGTCTTTGTCAGTTTGTAGTTGCTTTTCTTAAAAAACTAGATATGTCAATTAGTGAAAATAGCATTAAATTTGATATAGATGTTTTACTTAGGATGTATGATGGATATGGAGATTTAGGCTTGTTTAAAGATTTGCAAATATTATCTAGAAAAGATTTTTCTTGGAATTTAAACATAGGAAATACTGCTAATATAAGCGATGAGGTTTTTTTATATATACTGGTTGATTATATTCAAATGTTAGATATTAAAGACTCTATTTCTATAGATGAGATTCAATACTCTAAGCTAAGCATACAAAAATCTCTTTGTTTAAACGAAAATGGCTTATTTATGAAAATAAACAATATAGAACATATTAGCAATGGTGCGTTGTTATATTCAGAATCTGGAGGAATAAGGCATATATACTTAAATAAAAATCTAAATACAGAAGATATGCTCAATAGGATTTATAATGTTTAAATATAAAACAATTTTAAAATTAGATCAAAACTACAGCAAATCAACAAATATTAACTATAGCGGCTTTAATAATAAATTTAGATTTACTAACTTTACAGCAAACACCTTGAAGTTATTGTGTAACGATAAACATGCTAACTCAATATCACTAATAGGTCCTTTTGGTTGTGGTAAATCATCATTAATGGTTTTTATAGAACATTGTTTAAATGGTAATGAAGAAGCACTTAAAATTTTAGATAAAGACTTTAAAGTATTGGTGAGTAAATATATTTTTAAAAAAAGATTTTATTTTATAAAAATAATAGGTGAAACATCTAGTATTAAAAATATGATTATTGATTATGTGCTTAAATCCACAGAGTTAAAGCTTTCAAAGCGATATATAAACAGTAGTGATAATGTGCAAATGAGTGTTTTGTTAGAAAATTTATATAATGATATCAAAAATATAGGTTTTACAAACATTGTATTTTTGATAGATGAGTGTGGAAAGTTCATAGAAAATTCGTTGTATAATCAAGATAAAAGTGATTTGTTTGAATTGCAAACCATAGCTGAGTTTGTAAATTTTAAAGATGATTGTAAGATGTTGATTAGTTTGCATAAAAGTCTTAGAGATTATTACAATGTAGGCTTAAAAGTAACACACACAGAATGGGATAAAATACAAGGAAGATTTGATAATGTCCTTTTTGGTGATAATTCTTTAGAGATTTTAAAAATTTTTCAGCATACAATAAAACTCAAAACAACAAATATTGATGCTATGAAAGAATTTGATAAGTTTATAGATGATATTGATGCAAGCAATATCTTTAATCATATAAGTATTGTAGAAAACAAAGATAGTCTAAAAAAACTATTTCCATTACACCCAATAGCCGTGGTGTTTATAATAGAATTATTTCTTAAATTTTTTCAAAACCAAAGAACTATTTTTTCTTTTTTATTTTCTTTAGAGCCTTATGGTTTTCAAGATTTTATAAACAAAGACATTGATAAATACTATTTATATTGCGTAAGTGATTTGTACGATTATGTAAATTATTTATTAGGTGTATACAATGTATCGTTACCTGATAGTGAGATTTGGGGGCTTTCTATAGATAGGATAAAAGATAGCTCTATAAATCAAGTAGAGCAAGATATTATCAAAACTATAGCTCTTATACATGGTTTTAAGCTTGCTAGCTTGATTTTGCCTACAAAAGATTTGATTATTTATTCTTTGTCAAGTAAGTATGAAAAAAAAGTTATAGATAGTGCTATTAAATCTTTGATTTTTAAAAATGTAATTATGTTTCAAAATCAAAGTAGGTCATACTCTTTGATTGAAGATTCTAACATAGATTTAAATTATGAGATATCAAACATAAAGAATAGTAGTGCCAATTTTAACTTTATTGAATATATCAACCAAATTATTTCTAACGAAAAGCTCATTAGTAAAAAGTTTTTAATCACACACGGATTAAACAAACCTTTTAGATATAAAATTATTCAGAGTGCAGATGGAATAATAGAAAATGATGTGATATACATAGTTTTTAACGGTTTGAAAATAGATGATAGTTCACACATGGTAATAAATGTAAAAAATACAAAAGAACTAACAGAACTAGGCAAGGAAATATATGCATATAAGATTGTAAAGCAAAACAATATTTTAAAGCTAAGTAAAGATACAAGAATTATTATAGATAATAAATTACACTCTTTAAAGTATTCACTTAAACAAAGCTTTTACGATTTATTGAACAAATCTCAAGTGTATTATAAGGGTGATATTTATAGCTTTAAAAACATACAAGAATGTATTAGACTTAAAATTGAAAACGACTATAGCTTAACACCTATTATAAATAACTATACGATAAATTACACTATCAGTAATGGTGGCGCCCTTACTCCTATAAAATTTCTTTTCTATCATATGTTAAATTACCCCGATAAAAAGAACCTAGGAATAGAAAAATACCCAGCACACATGACTTTATATCTATCTATTATAAAGCCATCGTTAATGCATATAAAAGATAATCTAGGTTATAAGCTAGTGGCACCAAGTGGTTTAAATTTTAAACATATTTGGGAATTTATAGAACAAAAAGTTAGAGAAAAAATAAATGTTAAGAAATTAGTAAATTATCTTAAATTAGAGCCTTTTGGCTTAAACGATGTAAAATCTAAACTAATAATATCTTTGTTTATTATTGTAAATAAAAATAGTATTAGTATTTTTAAAAATAACGAATACGCTTTTAAAATTAGCGATGATTTGCTAATAGACTTATGGAAAAATATAGCTCAATACGAAATACATCGTATTGCTTTAACAAAAACTCAAGAAGAAATTTTTAAAGCATATATGTTAGCTGTATCTTACTATGAAAGTAGATTTTCAAATAATGCACTAACAGTTTTAAGCCAGATAGTTTTTTCAAAAGTAAATATGCTTCCAGATTTTGCAAAAAAAACTAATAATATATCAGATAACGCAAAAAAACTAAGATCTGCTTTATTTTCAATGAAAGATCCTGTACAAACTTATTTTGTAGAAATACCAAGGATTTTTTCTTTGACTGATAGTGATACGTTTGCTAAGTCATTTAAAGAGGCTTTTAATGAAATAGCGCTATCTTTTAAAAATATGATTTTAGATATAGAAAAGCATATATTTAGTAGTTTTTACTTAACACATCCAACATATCCATATAAAAACGAAATGGTTGACATAGCAAACGAAATTTTAGAGATTGAAAGTAGTAACAAAGTAAGAGCATTTTTAAATGCTTTTATATATGCTGAAAATATAGTGGATTTAGTAGATTCTATAAGTGTTATCTTGATAAGTAAAAACATAAAAGAATGTAGCGATTTAGATATTAAAGAATTAAAACAAAATATCACTTCGCAAGCTAAATATATATTAAATAAGACAAATTTAAGAGCTTTAGGTAAAAATGTAAAAAGAATTACAATTTTAAGCCAGGATAAAGAAGTATCAACAATATTTAAAGATAATGATGAGAACATAAAAGAGCATATAAAAAATATAGAAGAAAAATTTTTAAATAAGCTAGAAAAAAAAGACAAAATAACATTGCTTTTGAAAATTTTAGAAAAGGAAATACAAGATGAGTAAAGAACTTCATATTATATCAATTTCTGGGGGCAAAGATAGTGCTGCTATGGCAATTTATTTAAAAGATAAATATCCAGATAGAAAGTTTGAATATTTGTTTTTTGATACAGGTGAAGAGTTGCAGGATACCTATGATTATTTATCAAAATTGCAAGCGGTTACGGGAATTAAGATAGAAAAATTGCTACCTAAAAAATCTTTTAAAGAGCTTTTGTTTGAACATAATAATTTTTTACCATCACCTCAACAAAGGTGGTGCACAAAACGAATGAAGCTTGAGACTTTTTTAGAAAAAATAAAGCAATATGAAGGTTGTAAAATTTTTAACTACGTTGGCATTAGAGCTGATGAAGACAGACTAGGCTTAGTGCCTAATCAGGATAATATTATTACCGTTATGCCTTTTAAGGATGATGGTATAACTCTCGAGGATGTTAAAAGAATATTAAATGATTCTGGCTTAGGACTGCCTAAATATTACACTCCGGTTAAAGACGAAAAATATGACATAGAGTATTATAGAACTAGATCGGGGTGTTATTTTTGTTTTTTTATGAGACAGATAGAATGGGTTTGGCTTTATGAAAAGCATCCGGATGAATTTCAAAAGGCTATGGAATTTGAAAAGGAAGGATACACTTGGATACAGGGTATGCCACTTAGCGAGTTATGCAAAGCAGAAAATATTGATAGGATAAAAAAAACTTTCAAAGCGTATGAAGAAAGAAAAAAACAAGCAAAAAATAAGAAAGATTTATTGCTAGGTAGAGAATTTTTGAGTAAACACGATAAGGATTTAGAGGATTTTGAAGATGACAAGTTTTGTTCGTTTTGCACTTTATAGGAGTTGATATGAGTGGCTTGATTAAATTTCTATCTGGGTATTTATTGTCTAAATCAGCAAATGCAAATTCTTTTGATGATACAATAATAAAAGAATACCGAAAATATGGTATTGATGAAATAAATATAGATACAATAAACATAGATGAGATTATAAAAATCTTTACAAATAACCCTAAGCATATTATTATTTCAGGTAGTGCAGGTGATGGTAAAACTTATATTTTAAGAAAGATATATACTACTTTAAATGGCTGTATAGATGGATGGAGCGACAATGGGAACCCTGCTAAAATTAAAACCACAAACTATACAATAGTATTTATAAAAGATTTTTCACAAGAAGAAAGCAAAAAAGAGATTTTAAACAAATTAAAAACAAAAACTCAAAATGAATATTATTTTATAGCAGCAAATGATGGGATTTTGCTTGATAGTCTTGAAGAATGCGGTGAGATAGGTTTAAGAAACGAAATTTTAAATGCGATTGAGAACTATGCTCAAAATGATTTGTTTTATTTTTGGCACTTAAGTTCTTTAGGTTCTGCTTTTAAGATAGAAAAAATTATAGAAGTTATTCTTAATAGGTTTAAAAAATATGAAGTTGATTGCCCGAGTTTAAGCGATGATAGTATTTTTTGTCCTATACATGAAAATATAAAAGAGCTAGAAAAAATAAAAGAACAAGTGGTAAGTTTGATTAAACAATGCGATTATAATCATAACTTTATTACCACTAGAAAGTTATTTGACCTTGTTGCTAACGTTATTTTAGGGGTTAAGAAATATCAAAAAAATGAAAGAAAATTACAGTATTTTGAAAGTTGTGAAGAAGCTATTAATGCTATGAAAAATAAACCCAAACTAGATGCTTGTATTTACAATAACCTTTTTGGTGAAAATCTTAATAATGTAGAAGATTCCAAATACAAACATTATAATTATTTGCAAGAATTTAAAATAGGATATGAGACAAATAATACAATAGATGATTTTTTAATGTATGGAGATATAAAAAACAATTATTTATATGCCAAGCTTTTGGATAACAAATACATCACTTTTGAAAATTTTTATAAAATAAAAGATAGCTTTTTTAACAGCAATAACGATAACAAAGAGCAAATTCAAAATGAATTATTTAGCAGTCTTAATTTTTTTAAAAAATTTCTCTTTTTTAGGAAAATCAAACAAAATGGTTTAGACTTTAACGATTTGAGTATTTATCATCATAAAGAAAGTTATGAAAACAATATTATTTTTAAACTAGATAAAACAAAAGATGAAAATAAGCTAGATATAGATAGTGATATAATTTCTGAGCTATCCTCGGGACTTAACAGGGTGTTTACCGGTGCTTTACTAGAAGCTAGCGGTGGGGAGATTTTTATAGTAAAAAATTTTGTAAAAACAAATCATAAACATTCAAATGAACTTTTTATAAAAATCTCAGTTGATGATTTAGAGATTATTAGCAAGTTTAAAAAAGATAGTGTTTCAAGTGATTATGTACCAAAAATATTTTTAAAATTTTCGAGCTACAATGCAGAGTTAATGCTAGATTTGCATATGTTTGAGTTTTTGATGAGAGTTGCTAATGGAATGCTTCCTATTAGTTTTTCTAGAGAGTATTATGAAAGGGTTATTGGCTTTAAAACTAAAATAATAAGTCAAATCAATCAAGAATCACACTTTAAAAACAATAAAATTTCAGTATTTAAAGTAGATTACTCTACTGGTGAAGATAAGGTTACTAATATTAATATAAAAAGCAGGTAATAGTTATGGATAGGGATTTATTAAGTATTTTAAAAGACATATATGATTTTAGCAAAGCTAGAAATATTGATGGTTTTGGTTTTTTTAATTATTTTTTTGGACATAGATTTTTAGATACTCAAGATAAGGAGTTTATATTTTTAGAATTTTTAAACATATGTAGATCAAATCAAGAAAATATGTTTAATGAGTCAGTTATAAAAAAATTAAATCATAAAAAAATAGACACACTTTTAGATGTCTATCAAATACATAATAGCTTTGATAGTCTTATTCAGTCATGCGAAGAGGATTTTTCATATCTTAAATCAAACTTTAAGGACTATAAAGAATTTTATACACTACTTGAGTGTATAGAGCAAATACTAATAAACCCTAATGCAAAAAAGATGAAGTCCTTACATCCATTTTCTTTAAATATGGTTTTTGGTTTATATGCAGATGATAGGCGTAATTTTTTTGCAAGAGGTGGAGAGCTTTTATACCTAGGCTTTTGCAATCTTGAAAACAATGCTTATAAAAATGAGCTAAAAGAATTGATATTATATAGATATAAAAACAACGCAGATTTAAGGTGGGAAAAATTAATTAGCTTACTTAATAACGGTTCTTTAAGCGATGTGGATAGCAGTCAAGTTTTAAACAAAAACTCAATAAATATTAGTGGGTGTGAAATTGTATTTGAGAATTTAGCTAAAGATTTGATTCATCTTTTAAAATCCAATATAGTTACCGAAGATCTTTTTTCTATGATTTCAAATTTAATAGCTTTATATTTAGGTATGTTTATTGTATATAAATCAAAAATTTTAAACAACAATAATGACAAAACACAGATTCCAACAGAAGTACTAAATACAAAAAGCTGCAAAGCTAGGAGATATTCAAAAGATGTTTATAAGATTAACGAAGAAGGTGTTTTAAGTTGCATAATCAACATAATACAAATCTCTACATGTTGTGATCTGCATGAGCTAGAAAGCTTTATTAAAGAAGTTGATAAAGACTATGTTTTTTACAATGATTTAAATAACGTAAAAACCTATCTTATTGACATAATAAAAACAGAGTATAAAAATAACTTTTCAGGAGTTTTAAGAAAGCTATTTAAAGACGCTGGATTAGTTAGTAGAGATGGCACCAATGCTTTTAGATATTTATTAAGTGAAGAATTAATAGCTTTGTTGGTGTTTTTAAATGTAGATATTAAAATGGAATTAGATAAGTTTTTAAGCGTAATTTATGATAAATATAACATTTTTATATCTGATAGATATATTTATGATGAAAGTCTAAAGAGTGATTTTAAAAACAATAAAAAAAGATTTATAAAAAAGCTTAGAAAGCTAGGATATTTAGATGAGAAATCCGATGGATTACTATATATTGTAAATACACAAAGATAGGAAAAGCAGCTATGTCATATATAAATGAAGTAATTTTTAGAAAAATTGAAAATGAAAAAAGCCAAAGTGATGAAATAGCAAAAGTTTTGCTAGAAGATTTTCATAAAACAACATATGTTCATATATTAAATCAGGTGGAAAAACATCATCCTGATATATTGGTATTATGTGATAAAAGATTAGAATTAAACTCAAATGCTTCAAATATTAAAAGCGTTGATGATTTTTATATGGCGAGTGCTAGAAATGAAGAAATAGAGGATTTGCACAACTATAATTTGATTTTATTTCTAGTTGCTAGCAGAATAGATACACTTGGTGATATTAAGCAAATAACAAAAGAAGATTTAAAGGATGATATAGGTGCGATTGTAGATTTGCTTGGGTTGAGCGATGATGATGCAGCTAGGCTAAAAAATATTTGTAATGAGATATTAAAAAAAATAAATCATATAAATATTTACGACATAGATAGTTTTTTGTTATCTATTATAAATTTAATTAACAATGAAGCTTGCTCTAATCAGGAAGCTATTGGTATGTCGCTAGATAAACTAGGGATGTTTAGATATAGAAAATGCTTTCATGATTATTTTAAAACTAATAAAAATTTAGCAAAAAGCATAAAAACACTCAAAGATTTGTCTAATGCTATAAATAAAGAGTATAAAAACTTAAACAATGAAGATTTAGCTAATAAATTCTTTGAAGATGATGAGAGAAGTATTATAAAAGAAGAATTTGATATGCTAGATAGCGGTAAAAAAGAGCTCATTAAGCAATTTATATATGCAGATAAAAATACTTTAAATAAAGATAAAATAAAATTTGCAACACTTGATTGGGCAGATAATAAAATTGAATTATTGTTTGATAAATTAATCATACAACCAAATCTTAGTTTATATCAACAAACTATTGATTATTTAGAACAAAAAGACATCACGCTACAAAGTGCAGAAGTTAGTTTACTAAAAACACTTAGCACTAAAAAAACAAATAAAAATCTAGAGATGGTAGAAGAATTTTATGATAAGTATAAAGGATATATATCTGAAAATCTCAATCTAGATAACAAATGGAAAAAAATGTTATACCCAAAAACCATTAAGGTAAATAATTTTTTGGTTGGCCTGGTTCAGCTTATAAATATGTTAGAGTGTAGCTTAGAGCAAATAAGCATTAGTTTAGACAAAAAGCAAAAAAAGGCAATTTTTAGTAATTACAACAAAGATGCGTTGAGGTATTTAAAATATAGATTTTTAATTATTGAAAAATTTTCAAATGTATTAAAATTTGATGAAAAGCTTAAAGAGTTTTTATACAGCGATGATTTTGATAGCAATCTAAACACGCAAGAAAAAGACAAAACAACAAGAGGTAAAAAAACAGAATTGGATTTTAAGATAACCATCACCTACAAAGACGATAGAAAGATAACTAAATATATTAAATGGAAGTTTGAAACAAAAAGTATCGTTAGTAAATACTGTGATAGTGTAGATAATATTTTGCATATACTTAAAGAGAAGAAAATATTTAGTCCATTTTATATAGCCAATCGTTTTTTAGGTAAAAACAATCTTCGCTTTACGTTAAGTGATATGCCATTTGGGATGAATTATAAAAAATACGCTTTTAATTTTATTAACAAATATAAAAAATATTTTAGCAACCCCGATGAGTTTAATGATATTTATAATGATTTTATAGAAAAATTTATAGGCTTTTTAGAACATTCTTTTTCTAGCAAAGATGGTGATATGCTTAAAATTTGTCAAGATTTAAATGATTCTTATATAAATTGTGCAAATTACATCTATGATAATTATAGGAATGATGATTATAAAAATGATGTTATAAAATCATTTGTATCCATGTTTACTTTACAAATTCAAAATAGTAGCGATTTTTTAGTTATACCATCATATCATCCACTAAGGCTTCTTTCTTATTGTGTAAAAATTAAAAAAATAGCATCAGTAATAGATAGTTTTAAAGATGATAAAGAAAACATAGCCATGCAAGATGCTTATTATAACGATTTAGATATTTTGGCTAAAACACCTTATTATTTTGATTTTTTTAGTTTAAATGGAGATAAAAACAAGCTCTTAGTTCCAGCTGAGCATTTTGACGAACATAGTTTGTATGAAAATATCCCTAATGAAAATGAGAAAAATATAATCACATCAGAATATATTTCTACCCTAGAAAAGAGTATTAAAGAATATTTAGAATTATATTTATATAGGGTAGATAACTTAAAGGTATTGTTGCATGAAACAAACAGCTCTATATTGCCTTTAGAAATACTTAAAAAGCTTTTAGATGTTGTAGAAGATGGGCAAAACTATGAACTTTTTTTAAATGGGGATAATGCTTCAAAGATAAGAAAAATATATAGCGATATTCTAAAAAATACTAGCAATGATGATATACAAAAAAAAGAAATTTCATTTTTATCAAACGTAAGGTTGCAGGCTTTTCATGACAGCTTTGATAGTTTAGATAGGTTGAATTATAATTTAGACATTGCGCTTTTGTATGACTTTTTTTCTTCAAGAGCTAAAATAGAGTATAAAAACTTGCCAGAAGCAAATATAAACAATATAGCTTTATTTGATTTTCATCCTACTATTTGGAGCAACAAAAGATTTATCACCGAGAATGAAAAAAACATCAGCAGGTATTTAACAACCCCTGTGAAGACACAAGTATCAAGGATTTTAGATACTTTGATTTTATCTTTGGTGTCTGACAATAAGGGTGATTATGATTATAAACTACCTACAATAAGTTTTACTCAAGATCAAAATATAAAAGAAACAATTAGTAAGATTCACCAAAAAACCGAATGGGTTATTAGCGCGGATTCACTAACCGATAAAAGAGTTTTAAATGCATGTGGGGCTAGAGTTATCAAATATAAAAAAGCACGTAATTTAAACAAGGTATTGTCAATATCATCGCATGGAAATTTTATACTTTTAAAAAAGACAATTAAAGCAAAAATCCAAGAAATAATAGAGCAAAATATAGCTTACGATGAAAATATAGAAGAAAAACTAATAAATTTAGCTGATGAGATAGCAGGTGATATAGTGTTAAAAGCTACCGGCAAAGGAAGCTTTGCAAACGAGCTCTTAGGCTTAGCCTTGTCTAATTATATTATAAAAAACAATTCCACAAACAGTGCTATTATATATTTAGATAATTATTCCGATTGGTTTTTAGGGGGAGTTGATAGCTACTCTCAAATGTTTAGAAAAGAAGGGCGCTTAGCAGATTTGTTAGCAATTACCCCAGTGTTTAAGGATGGGGATTTGTCTACTTTATACGTTGATGTTTATGAGATTAAATATTGCTCAAATTTAAGCAAAAGAGATCTTGAAGACAAATCAATAATACAAACTTTGCATACAAAAAAACAGGTAGAAAAAATCTTTAGCGAAGATGAATATAACGATAAAGATTTTTGTATAGCAAGATTTACTGATTTGATTATAGAAGAGCATTTAAGAGCGTTTAAAACAGATACTAATGTGGATATAAATTCCGAGCAATTAAGAACGCAAATTAGACAAAATTATAAGAATTTAAATTTCATAGTTAGGGGATTTTCTTTCATTTTTGTTTATGATTTAGATGAAAATATTGAACGCCGTGATTGCGATGGCGTGGTGCAGTATCACATAGGAAAGAAAGCAATATTAAATATCTTAAATAATATAGACAAACAAACGAAATTGATAGACATTAATTATCAATTGAGTGAGCAGCAAAAATGTGATAAGGCTGAAGATATTAAAAATATGAATGTTGCTAAAAATGATGATATTAAAGATTTTGCAGTTAAAGAGTGTGTAGATGTGCAATATAGCAAAGCTGTTGAAATTGATACAAGCTTGATTGAACAAAATATCAAAAATGTTCTAATACATCATGATATAGCAACTAGAATTATTGATGTTAAATTAACACCTAATAGCATTAGGTTTTCGTTGAAACCTGATTATGATTGGAATATTACTATGTTTGAAAAATTAGATAGTGTATTTTTGTCTATGTGTGGTTTAAGATTATTAAGGGTTGAAGTTGTTCCTAGGGCATATGATTTGGTATTTCAAAGAGAAATAAGAGATATAGTGTTTTATAAAGATTGTGTAAAAGAAAGGGAATTAGAAAACCAAAATTTTAATACCAAGCTTATAATTGGAAAAAGCGAAACAAACAATGAAAATATATATTTTGATTTGAATAGTAGTGATTCTCATGCTTTAGTCGCAGGCATGACAAAAAGTGGAAAAAGTGTATTTTTAAATTCTCTTATTATAGACCTAATAAGAACAAATAAACCAGAATATTTAAATCTTATTTTGATAGATCCAAAGCAGGTAGAATTTGCAAAATACGAAAATATACCACATCTGCATAGCTTAGTAACCCAAAAAGAAGAAGCGATAAATACTTTAAATCAATTAGTTGAAATAATGGAACAAAGATATGCTATGTTTAAAGGTGTAGCTAAAGATATAAACTCATACAACAAGCAAACAGATATAATTCTTCCTAGAATAGTTGTTGTTTTTGATGAATTTGCAGACTGGATGCTAGATAAAGATTTCAGCGCTTGTATGTCATCTAATATACAAAGCCTTTCTGGTAAAGCAAGAGCTGCTGGTATCCATCTAATAATAAGCACACAGAGACCAGACAATACCGTAGTACCACCTATATTAAGAGCTAATTTAGGAGCAAAATTTGCTCTTAGAGTAGATACGGAAAAAAATTCTAATATTATTTTAGATGAAAAGGGAGCTGAGAAGTTACTAGGAAATGGTCATATGATAGCAAAGTTAAGTGGAGAAAAATACTATATCCAATCAGCATTTTTAAGTGATGAAGATATAGATGAATATATTGAAAATCTTTAGTACTCTGTATCTATAAATATGGATTATTATAAAATTTCGTTTATCAAATTATTTTTTTATGTATTTTATATGCTCAAGTAAACGAAAATTTATTTATTTTTTTAGTTTTTTGCTAAGTTCTTTTAATGCTTGTCTATCAACTTTTAGCATTTCTTTTTATTTTCTTTTTCTAATAAAATATTTCAAATGTTCATAAGTTATCGTTTTTTATTTATTTGAAACTTGTCTATTGCTATTTAAAACCTTACCTCTCACCCATTTTTGAAACTCTAAAAGCTTATTAACATTATTTTTTATAATCTATTTTTAGTTTTAGGTTTTGCCTGCTCTAAACTTAGTTAGTTCTAAAACTATATTTATAAGACTATTAAGCTTATTTTTATTTAGATAATTTTCTTAGCTATCATAATGTCACTCCGCCTTCTTATATCCTTAAT
Source organism: Campylobacter sp. RM9334 (assembly GCF_020138145.1). Taxonomy (NCBI): domain Bacteria; kingdom Pseudomonadati; phylum Campylobacterota; class Epsilonproteobacteria; order Campylobacterales; family Campylobacteraceae; genus Campylobacter; species Campylobacter sp. RM9334. Next base: position 7,602 of record NZ_JACGAX010000020.1, on the reverse strand, counting down.
AATCTAAATTACATATTTTTTGTTTACATTAGCTTTGTAAAAATTATTTTTGCTATTGCTCTATGTGATAGCATATAAAATTTGTTTTAAATGTTAGCAAAAAATATATAAGTAGTCATTATAGTCTACGTATAAAACAAACAAATCTTTTATTGTTTTATAAATATTTTATTTTTTTGCTTTTAATATCTATTATATATTTAAGTAACTCATCAAAATAATAAAACTCCTACTACTATGGGTTCTTTTTTTTAACCTTATCTCTATTAATAACAAAGCCTTTATATATATGTCTATTTTATAATTTTTATATCTTTCTATTAGGTACTATAAAGTCAATTGTAAGTATTATTTCAAGAGAGTAAAATTTAATCTTGTATTGTTTGCCATCTGTAGCAGTTGCCAATTTTTTCTTGATAACTGAAAACCCAGATAATTAATTGTCTTCAAATTTTTTATATATTTTGCTTAGAGTGTAAAAAGATTTTATGATAAGTTCTTAAGATATATAAACATTATCACCTAATTAATATAATTTAACCTTTATATATTGCTATTTGAGTAGCATATTAAATAATGTTATTTATCATATATTACCTGAATTTGATTTAATTTATTATAGCATTATTAGTGTTTCAGGTTATTTGAAAATTAAGGTTTACATATCAGTTAATTTTAAATACATAAAATATACGAAGATAAATTTTAAAAAATACACAAAATAAATTCTTGCTCTTATTGTTTTTACTGAAATACAAAAAACCAAAAATGATAAAAATAATTAAATATATAAGCATCAATAAAATATCTTGTAAGAGAGATTTTATATTTTCTTTGTTTATAGCAGTTTATTTAATATTAATAATTTTATAAGAACTAGTCTTTTGGATGTTTGAATTAAAACATCTTAATATATTAATTCAAATATAGTAATTATGATTTGTAATTTTAAAGTATTTTTGGTATTTAGCAAATTTTTCATAATTACTTTGATTAATTTTAACATTCTTCAAAAATAATATTTTTGAAATTATTGTTTATAGTGTAAATATCAGCAGATTTTTATCAAATTCAATTTACCTTGTTTATTTTATAAACACTTAAAATACGTTTAAAAGTTTAATCCATGCTATTTTTCTAAATAAGCAATAAATAATTTTAACGATTTTAAAGATGATAAATTATCACACATTTTAGCATTTTTATTGGTTTTTATTGTAATTATTTAAACAATCACAGAAAAGCAAAGTTTGTTAAAGCAAAAGATATTTTTGTATTTTTAATTGATTTAATTTTAATAATTTTGTGTAACTATAAGCTACTTTTTATTTTGTAAATTGCTATATTTTTACTAAATGTAAACAAACAAAGTATAGAGATAATAAGGTTTTTATATATTTACTACATAGTCTTTATATTTACTTTTTTGGTTAGTATTTTTTATGTATTTTATATAGTTTTAAAGATCTTTTTGCATTAATTTCTTGCAAAATTTACAATGTTTTTGCATATTTTTGAATATATAAAATAATTTATATTTATGATAAATAACTTTAGTAAAACTATTTATTTAAACCTTGTGAGTTTTTTTGTAATGTTAAAGCTTTAGTGCTAGAAAATAAATTATGTTTATTTATATTTATTATTAAGTAAATTGAAATTATATTTTCAATTTTTGTTTTTTGAATTATTTTTATAAACAAAACTTTCAATTATTATTAAAGTATAAAATTCAAAAGCTTTTATTGGAGTTTGTAGAGGTAAAAATAAGTTAAATATTTTAGAACTCTATAGTTAAATCTTGCTCATCATTTGTCTCAAGAACAAGTAGGATTGTTTTATATATTAATATATCCATTATCAATTAAAAGAAATAGCGACAATGGTCAAAGAAGTATTTATAATGATAATAAAACTAGAATTTTAAATCCTAGTTTATATAAACTTGTTTGTGAAGATAAAAATATAAGTTTTTGCTATACAAATGACATAAATAGACGAAAAACAAACGAAGAGATATTAGACAACTTCAATAATGATTATTAAGCCTAATCAAATCTCTTCCTAATTCTTCTATATCGTTTGTATTTAGGTTATAGATAAATTCTTCATTAAATATTTTATCCCAAACCACTGAATTTTGAAAATAACCTAAATATAGAGCATAGATTTTATTATATTGTTCATTTTCTAGTAATTTTAATAATTCATTTTTATCATTTTTATTAAATACAAAATCACTAATCATCAAAATATCAGCTTTTTTCAAACTATCTTCCTTAAGCTTTTTTATAGCGTGTTTGATAGCTATAAATGGGTCTGTTCCACCACTACAATTCATTTGAAGTATAGAAATTACATCAAAAATTGTTGCGTTTTTGCTTAGGTGTATTGTTTTTATATTGGTTGAAAAAGTTATTATATAACATTCTCTTTTTTCGTTCATTGCTTGCTTTGCCATATATAATGTTACTGCTTTTGCTATGTGCTCGCATTCTCCACTCATACTACCACTAAAATCAACACATAAAATCATAGGACCTTTATCGCTTTCTTGCTTTTCAACCTCTATTTCTATATCTTCAAGTCCTTCTATTTTCTCATACTCCACACTCTCAAAGCAAAGTAGTCTTTTTTCTACATATTTTAAATCAAACACAATCTCAAATTCACCACCAAGCAAAGCAAGTTCGCTAGGAACTATATTTTCTATTTTATTATCTAAAGTTATGCCTGTTATTTCTGCTTTATTTTTGCTTGGTATAGGTATGTTTTGAGAAAATGACTTTTGAAACATTTCTTTATGTTTTTTGGTTTTTGTTATAGATTCTTCTAGCGAGCCTAATTTATCACATAGTTTTTTTATGCTTTCACTTTCTATAAATTCTAAAAATTCATTTAAAGTATTTAAAGCTTCTTCCAAACCACATCCATTACCAAAGTTATGGTTTATGTATTTATCTAGCTCTTCGCCATTTCTTATAGAGCTAGCTAGTGAATAGTAAAGATTGTTTTTAAAATCATCATTCATACCTAGATTTGATGATATATTGATTAAGCTTTTTATAAATTTCAACCAATCTTTAAGTTTTTTTATAAAATCATTTTCTTTCTTTAGCTTTTCTTGTTCTTGCCAATTTGATAGTTTTTTATTATATATATCACTCCACTCGTTATAAATACTTTTTGTTAAAGAATTATGATAGCTTTTAAGTGCTTTTTTATAGTTTTTCTTATCTTTTAATTCTGTTTCTTTAGCTTTATATTTTTCATGATAAAAATCATCATCAAAATCATCGTTAAAACACAAACAATCATCCAAAACTTCACTATATTCTGGATAGTTTTGTTGGTTTATCAGCATTTCGTTATAAAAAAGCTTATTTTTTTCATCTTGCAAATTTTGTGGTATATTTGCAAGGTATTCTTTTAGGTTTTGTTTAAAATTATTTATGCGTTCTTTTAATGCTTTGTCTATTATCTCATTGTTTGTAAGCTCGATATCTTGCATTTAGTTTGTAATCCTTACATCTTCTTCTAATATTTTTAAATATCTCTCACATTCTATTTTTTTAGCCTTAAGATTGCTTTTTGTATCTTCTAAAGCTTTAAAATACATATCAAACTTATTTTTATCAAAAAAAGGATTATTCATTGTTTGAATAAATTTTTCTTTTTCTTCTTCGCATTTTTGCATATGGTTTTCTATATTATCTATGCTATTTTTTAATTCTTTGATAAATGATTGTTGCACGAAAGATGATATTTTTTTATCATCTCCTTTTTTGTAATCAGGTATAATAGAAGTTAAACATTGCATTTTATTTACATTATCGTATTGATATTTATTTGCATAGTCGTAGCCATTATACCTTGCAACATTACCATGATATATCTTATGTGATTTATCATCATATTTATATCTAAAGTCATATAATTTTTCTAAATAACCATCTTGATCTTTGTAGCATATTTCTTGAAAATCTGTTTTATATAAACTTTCTTTTTTAATATATATAGATATAGTTTTTTGTGAATCTCCGTAATAGGTTTTAAGCTCTTGATTAGTATAAATATATTCTTCATCATCAACTTTAACATAAGCAAAATCTTCTTTTTGGTATTTTATTTCATATTTAATTGTTTTTTTAAGTTTATTTATTTTTGAAAAATCAAACATAATTTTAGGAGAAAAGTCTTTTATAGCTTTCACTAAAGCTTCTTTTATTATTTCTTTTTGTTCTGGCTTATCCCATGCACAATACTCAAGCAGTATCAAATCTCCTATTTCTACCTTTTCTCTTTCGCATAATACAGCCATAACTCTTATAAGCTCAAAAATCATTTTATATTTTCTATCGCTTATGTATATTGCATTGTCTTTATTCTCATTATTATAAACACTTATATTAGCTCTAAATAATTCTAGTATGTCTAATACTTTTTCATCTATTTTGATTTTTTTTGATTTTTTTAATACCTCTTCTATTTCAGTGTTTTTAATTTTTTCTTCTAATTTTACTTCTTTGCTTTCATTTTGTATAAATTTTTTAAAGTTATCTTTGTTTGCAATCGGCATTACTTCAAGCCTAGCAATAAACCTATCATATAAAGCTTCAAGTCCTTGATTTGCCTGTGGGAATTCGTTACTTGCTGATATTAGTCCTTTTAGCGGAACTTTTATTGTTTCTTTTCCATTTTTAAAGATTTTTTCATTTAGTATTGTTAAAAGCGAGTTTAAGATAGCAGGAGAGCTTTTCCAAATCTCATCTAAAAAAGCAAAATCAACACTAGGTAAAAATTCTTTAATATCTCTTTCAAGATTATCTTTTTTTAACTCACTAAGCCTAAATGGGCCAAAGATTTCTTCTGGAGTGCTAAATTTTCCCATTAAATAATCAAAAAATTTATCACTCTCAAAAACACTTGCAACCTTTCTTGCTATGTAGCTTTTACCAGTGCCTGGAGGTCCATATAAAAACACAGATTTGTTTGCTATCATGCAAAGAAGTATTATAGATGCTATTTCTTCTCTTTCTTGTAAATCACTGTTAATGTGCTCTAAAATATTTTTTATTTTTTTATTATTTATCATGTTTTCTCCTATTGTTTAATTATTTGATATTACTAAAATAAGGTTGAAGCTTGTTTAAATTTGAAACTTTTTGGTGGTTTAAATATATAAACGGTTTATTTTAAATATTTTAAAATGAGTACAAAAATAAATTTTATTTGTTTGATAGGTTTTATACTAAACAAACGAAATTCCTATTTCAAATTCCTTAGTTCGTTTAGGTTGTTTTGGATATTTTCATAGATTGTTTGGGCTAGTTCATCGTCGTTTTTTATGCTAATTAGTGGCAGCCAAGAAGCGATGAAGCTTTCAAGTTCAACCGAGCTTGGTGAGTAGAAAAACTCAATTTCTATACCATTATCATCTTCGCTTAAAAATCTAAAATTATGACTTTTTGGCTTTTCTCGTTTAAAAAAACTAGCCGCTTCATTTTTAAGGTATAAAATCACGCTTTTTTTACCTTCAGCATAGCCAAAAGCATTTCCACTTTTTGTGTTTTTAAATCCGCCATTTTTTACATACTCCAAAGCTATTATATCTTTCATAGAATTTAGAGCAAATGTTCTATATTCTCCTGTGTTTTCGCCGTTTTTTTTGTCGTAAGTGATATAAAGATAGCGTTTAGAATTAGATACCTTTAACTGGTTTGCTTGAATGATTTTTCTCTCGTTTTTATACTTGCAACTTAGCAAAATGTTATGATTTATTGCGTGATTTAGCATGATGATTTTTTGGTTTAGATTTGATAGTTTTGAAGTATCAATTAGCTTTTCTTGTGAGTAAAAATACTCATCAAAAAGCCCTTTAAACTCGCTTTCAAGGTTTGCATTTTCAAGCTCAGCAAAAATGTGCTTAAAGACAACTTTTGGGCTTATGTATTTTGGGAGCAAGTCAGTGAAAATATAACCTTCAAGTTTTTTACTATACTTTATAATTTCGCTTAGATTTTTTGCTCTATTTTCAATGGTTTTTGTGCTTACCTTTAAAGCCTTTGCAAGTTCATCTTTAGATGAAATTTTTTCATAAATTAAATCAATTAGCATTAAATCTTTATCATCAACCTTCATTTTGCTATCCTAAAAAGAAATATTTATAATTATTTTTCTATTTATATCATAAAAATATTAAAATTTGCTTTTTAATGATAAATATACTATAATAAATTCTATATTTGATAATTTAAATTAAGGAGATTAAATGGAAAATAATTTATCAGATAATAAGAATAGTGATATTATTGATAAGAGCGAGAGGTTTTCTCGCACAATTAAATCAACAGGAAATGCAGTTTTTACTTTGTTTGTTATGTGTGCTATATTTTTATATATAAAACATTATGTACTTACTTTAAACGATGTTCCAGGATTTGATTTGAATGAATTGTTGGCTTTTACTTTACATACTTTTGTTTTCTTTTTAATAATTTTATTACTTTCTTATTTTTGCTACGAAAATATTATTCAGTGGTTTGTAAGTGATAGGAAAATTAAAGAAAAATTTGAATCTAAAAAAGTATTAGTTTTAAAATATATAGGAGAACTAAAAGTATTAAAAAGCAAAATAGAAAACGAATATTCAAAAGAAGAGAATGAGTATATATGTAGCTTAATGGAGAAAGACATACTAAAACATAAGAAAAAAATTGATAATAAGGCTATGACTATACTAGATCACATAATGAGTTATTATTATATTTTAATGCATGTGTTTATTTTCGTTGTATTTCTTATTTTTAGTTTACTTTTATCGGAAAACAAAGAAGGGTATTGGCATTACTTATATGCGATTATGCTTTTTATAATGTATATAATAACTATATTTATTGGATATTGTGGTAAAGAGATTATGGGTAGAATAATATTAATTATCTCAATTTTAGTTTATGTAGAATTTGCAAATATAAATATCATGGGTGTAGCTGGGATTGGAAACTATAAAGCAGATGTAATGGTATATATGAATGACAATGTGGCTGATTATCTTAAAGAGCGTGGGATGGATATTGATTTTAAATTTTGTTACGAAGATAATAAAACAGAAGAAGGTAATGCTAAAAAATTAGAAATTTGTAAGACAACAAAGGGAAATTTGAGATTTAATAATATTAAAGTTTTATCAAGTATAGGCAAAAAAACATTTTTAGAATATGATTTAGATGGTAAAAATAAAATAAGATTAATTTTTGATACAAAGCAAGTAGAGATTTTAGAAAAATTTAATATCCAATTTAAAACTACTAAATGATTTACACTACTCATAAGCCTAGCGGAAGCTAGGCAAATATAAGGCTTTTTTGCTACACTAAGAAAAACCACTTAAGGATAAAAATGGCAAAGAAAGTAGAAATCAAACTAGAAGATGCGTTGTGGAAAAGTGCCGATAAATTACGCAAAAACATCGATGCAGCAGAGTATAAATACATGGTTTTTATCATAACCAGTTTGTTATAAAAACTTAGATTGGAGAATAAACTATTTTAAGTTATCAATATAATATAATATGTAAAATATATTAAAAGGTTTTAGAAA
>NZ_JACGAX010000019.1:0-39929 GCF_020138145.1 Campylobacter sp. RM9334 | reverse complement strand
TTCTCTATTGCTCCATTCTCCTTTAGTTGATGGACTAACACTTATACCACCAATTCCTGGAAATCCAGCAAAATCCTTGCTCGTGTCAAATGTAGCTCCACTTCCAGCACCATTTAAAGTTAGAGAGCCTGGAATTGGTAACCCACCTGCATAATGATATGCAAACCCATATCCACCACCATCAAGTCCAATTTGCCCTAAAACAGATGCAAGAGTTATCATAGCCCAGTGAGCTTGTTCTCCGTGATGAGCCCTTTGAAAACCCCAACCTGCCATAATCATAGTTCTATTTTTAGCCATAAGTTCTGCTAATTCTTTTATTTTTTCTGCTTTTATACCTGTGATTTTTTCTGCTAATTCAGGAGTTTTTGGATTATTCTCATCAAATAATCTTTCTTTTAATTTAGCAAATCCTACCGTGTATTTTTTAAGGAATTTTTCATCGTGAAGATTGTTTTTAATTAGATGATAACACATTGCTTCTACTAAGGCAACATCGGTTGTAGGATTAATAAATACTTGTTCTGCACCTAAAAATCTCGCTGTATGATTTACCACAGGGTCTATATTTATAACTCTAATTTTACCTTCATCTTTTAATTTTTTTAGTTGTTTTAAATAGCTATAAGTTTCATGCATAGGAACTCCCCAGCCTATTTGGTTGGTATTTGCTATATCAACTGACCACATTACAACTACTTTTGAATGTTCTAATATATTTTCCCAAGAAGTTTGCTTAGCATTTGATTCATCAACACCACTAACATAAGGAGTAATTGCACGAATACAATGAGTTGAGTATGTAAGAGTGCTTGTGGTATATCCACCAGCAATTGCTAACATTCTACCAAGTAAGCTTTGTGGATTATTTATATTTCCAACACAATACCAGCCATAACTACCACCAAAAACAGCATTAGAGCCATATTTTTCATAAACTCTTTTAAGCTCATTAGCTACTAATTCATAAGCTTTTTCCCAAGTAATCTCAACGAATTCTTCTTTACCCCTTAAGTTTTTAGGAGCTTTTTCAAATCCTTTTTCTAAAACACTTTTTCTAACGCTTGGGTTTTTAATTCTATCTGGAGCATAGGTTCTAGATAAAACTCCTTGTAGTAATGTTGTAGGACACTCATCTTTTTCAAATGGTATTATGCTTTCTAATTTATTATTTTTAACAATAGGATAAAAAGCTCCAAAGTGTGTAGCACTAAATCCATCTACTGCACCTATTGGATCACCTGCTACAAAATCAACAGCACCTAAACTTGACGCACTAGCTGCTACTCCTGCTGCACCTTTTAAAAAGCTTCTACGAGATAACATTTCCATAAATTCTCCTTTTAGTTTAAATAAAACTTAATTTTTTAAGTTATATAAAAATTATAATATTAAAATATGAAAATAAGTTAATGGAATAATTTTAAAAGCTTTATATTTATTAATTTGAATATTATTATAAATATTTAAAAAAATAATCATTTCATTTCTTTTGACATTCTATAAATGAATGAAAATACTTCGGCAACAGCCTTATACATTGCAGGTGGAATTTCTTCTCCTAATTCTAATTTGCTTAATACTTCACATAATTCTTCATCTTCTTTAATAGGAATATTATGCTCGTTAGCTAATTTTATAATTCTTTCGGCAATTTCTCCGCTACCTGTTGCCATTACTTTTGGAGCATTATTTTTATCTTTGTTATAGCCTAAGGCTAGGGCTTTTCTTATCTTACTCATACTTTTTTATTAAATCCTAAGTCTAATGTATATTCATCTTCGTATTTGCTCTCTCTTAATTTACTAATAAAGAAATTAGAAGTAATTAAACCAGCTTTTCTTAAATCTTTTTTAAAACCCCTTGCGTGATTGATTAAGATTTCTCTAAAATTATCATTTTCTATCATCATATTAATATCTAAATATTTATCTTGATTTAAACCAAGCATAATATTAATAGCTCCAAGTCTTTTAAATTTCAGCTTAATTTGTGCGTAAAATTTATCTTCGCTATCACTTTTAAAACTAATATTTGATTCATCTAAATCATCTAAAGAGTAGGGTAAATATGTATTTACTTCATTATTTGCAACTGATATTATTTGGTTTAATTCTATTTGATTTAATAGTTTTTGGCTCATATCATAGGCTACTTTATTATCTTTTGCTAAAGCTACTTTTGAAGTTTGAAGCAGTATTGATTTAGCATCGTTTGAAATGGAGTTGTTTATATGTTCTGCAGTTCTAGTTACAACCTGATTTATATCTTTTTTGGCTTGATTTAAGTGAGTTTTTAGGCTTTTTATTTCTTGAGTATTTATATAATTTTTAAAACTTTCTTCATTTTTTAAATTAGCACTTAGTAATTTTGTCAAACTTTCAATTTTATTTTGCAAACTCAAATTCTCGCTATTTAAAATAGAACTTATTGTATTGTTTTGATTGATTGCTTGTTTGATTTCTGGATTGTTTAACAACTTTAATTCTTGTTTAATATCTTGAGATTTTGTTATATCTTGTAAAGCTTTTAAATCACTTTTTATATCTTCACTTGATTTTTCTATAGGTTTTTCAGTAGTTTTTATTTTATCATCTGTGGTTTTAGAATTTAAATTATTGATTTTTTGATTTTCCTTATTTTCAAATTCTTTTGTTGTTTTTATTTCAATTTTATTAGTATCTTTAGTATAAATATCATTATTATTTTTTAGAATTTCTTTAATATTTTCAAGTTTGCTTAAAATATTATTCTCATTATTTGAAATTTTATAATTATTTTGCACATTTGATGGGTTATTTATGATTTCTTTTGCTAGATTTTTTATGTTTTGAATATCAGCTTTTAAACTTGCTAATTTTGGTAATATACTTTTTACTTTATCGTTTTTAACTTCAATATTTATTAGGTTTTTTATTTCTTTATTAATTTTATCTTCTAATTTATTTGCTACTTCAATTAGTTTTAGTGGTTCGGTATTTTTTTGTAAATACGCTCTAGCGTTTTTTAATAATTCTAAAGTTTTTATAACAGGGGTAGTGGTTGATTTATTTTCTAATTTTTGATTTATAAAATTTTCTAATTTTTCAAGGGATTTTTCGGCACTCATTTGCTCTTGACCGAGTTTAAAAATCTCACTTTTTAAATCACTTGTTTTAATATTTTTCATAAATGAAATAAGCCTAAAAAAGCTTTGTGGTAAGGCTTGTTCGTTTAGATTAGCCCTTAGTTTGCTCTCTAAAAATACCCCTGAATTATTTAAAGCTTGAAATAAGGCTTTTGAATCTTGCATTTTGGTATTTAATAAATTATCAAGTTTATTTACAAATACTTCTAAATCCTTATCCTTGCTTAAAATTGCTTTTAATTCTTTAATATCTTGAGCAATATTTTTTGAAATATTTATGTTTTTTGCATTTTCGCCTAGTTGGTTTAAATCTTTACTTGATTTTATTCCATCAAGTAATTTATTTACGATTTTTTTAAGACCTAGCTCTAGTGTTTCATCTTCGCTTAAGGCTTCGTTTATTAATGAACTACCTTCTTTTAAGGGTTCTTTAATATCTTTTGTATCTTTTACATTGGGTTTTAAATTCCCTTGTTGCTTTAGCCCTAAATCACTATTTACTAAAGAATTTAAAGTCGTATTTATATTATTCATCGTTGCCTAAATGCACAAATTGACTTGGTTTTTGCTCAAATTCTATTCTATTTACAGCGTCAATTTTTGGTTGGGTAAGAGTAAAAATAGCTAAGAAAAACAATAAAACTATATAAACTAAAATATAAGCATTAGCTCCAAAATTACTTATCATAAATCCTAAAATTATAGGAGATAAAACAGAGCTTGATACATAAGCAAACATTAGCGTTCTTCCGATTTCAAGCATTTGCGAGCTTTCTTTTGCTCTATCGCTAGCCCTTGCAAGTGCTAAAGCATATACACAAAAAAGACCCATTCCAAGGAAAAAGCATAAAATAAATATAGCAATTTTGTTACTTGCTAAAAAATATAGTCCTAAACTTGCAAAAAATGCAAGTATTACGCAAGATAAAATCGCTATTTTTCTACCATAAGTATCAGAAAATTTACCTATAAATAATTGTGCTATAAATCCGCCTAACATTGCTGTGAAAATTAGCAAAGATATATCTTGAATATTGTAATTTAATGCTAGAAAATATGTCTGAGACATAGAAAAAAATCCATTCATTAAAAAGCCACCAACAAATGCTGATATAAATGCTAATTTTGATACATTAAAAATATTTGGGATACTGATTTTACGCCTTTCCTTAAGGATAGGTTGTTTGATTTTTAACAAATTAAGCGGTAACGAACATAATAAAATCACTATAACAGCTATTATAAATACATTATTGTAATCTGGTTCAAAATATAATAATAATACTCCTATGGCAAAACCAGAGTAAAATACTATTTCATAAATTGAGAGCATTCGTGAGCGAATTTCGTTTTTTGATTTTTGATTTATCCAAGATTCAATAATTACTAATAATGTATAGTATGAAAATCCTATTGTAAATCTTAAAATAGCCCAAAAATATATTTCTTTTGTAAATATATGCAAAATTGCAGCTATTGCAAATAATGAAGTAAAAAAACCAAAACTTCTAATATGTCCTACTTTTTGAATTAGACTATGAGAAAAAAATGTGCTAATTAATGCACCAAAATATATGCTTGAACTTACTAATCCTACATAAAATTCATCATATCCAAGATTTTTTAGTAGTATAGAATTTGAGCTTAGTAAAAAAGAATTTCCTACAAACAATAGCAAAGACGCAAATAATAATGCTCTTAAAGAGTTGATTGTTTTTATCATTTAAATATCCTTACTAATAATAAGTTTAAAATTATTACAAAAGAACTTGCAAAAAAAGCAATTATATTAAAAAGCTTATTATTAATTAATATTAATACGAGTATTATAAAAAAAACATAGGCTAAAAACTTATATATATTTATAAATATTTTATAATGTTTAATTGCTTTAAAATTCTCTTTAATTCCTTTTTTTGGTATATAAATAGGGTTTGTATTTTGTATAAAAAATCTAGGTGTATTAGCAATTTGGAATTTAGGTAATGATTTTTTAAGACTTAAATAGCTTAGAAATGGAATTATTAAATTAGCATAAAATGCTAGTTGGATACTATAAAAAGCATCTAAACTAGCAAAGTATAAACATAAAGCTATATTAAAAAATATTAAAGATATTACTAATTTATACATAAAACATTAACTTAGCACAAAGCACAATAAGAATAGCTAGAGTTAATGCTAGTGGGTGTATTATTTTGTTTAAAGGATTTGGTTTTTTGATTACGAATTTGAAAATTAAACTAATAGCTACCATTATAAAAATTAAGCTTGCAAAAGCAACTTTTAGCATAAAAATTTTCTGAAATGTAGTGTCAAAAAAGCCAATCTCGCTACCAACCCATCTACTCATCATCATACCGCCTGTAAGTATTAACAATACCACACAAATTGGCATAATCTTAATAGCTCTTTTAGTTATGCTTTCTTGAATTTGTTGTGCTAATTCTTGGCTTAGATTTTTCTTAGCACGACTAAAGATAACAACATCAAAAAACAAATAACCAACAAAAATAATCGCACAAAAAATGTGAATAATAAGTGCAAATGGATATAAACTTTCCATAAAAATCCTTTCATAATATTTTTAAATGAGATTATATTTGTCTTTTTTGTTTGTTTTATTGATTTAGCTTAATTATTATAAAAGTTTATTAATAAATTGTTCTAGGGCAAAATGCCCTAGATTATTAATCTACTTTAAAGTTTTCAATTTCATTGAAGTTTAGATATTTGTAGATATTAGCTTTTTTGCTATCGCTTATTTTATCATTTACTAATTCTAAATATTCGCTTGGGTTTGGTAAGCGACCAAGTAAAGCACAAACAGCAGCTAATTCAGCGCTACCTAAATAAACTTGAGCGCCTATACCCATTCTGTTATCAAAGTTTCTTGTGCTTGTACTAAATACAACAGCTCCATCATTTACACGAGCTTGGTTACCCATACATAAGCTACATCCTGGAACTTCAATTCTAGCACCTGCTGCACCATAAATTGAATAATATCCTTCTTTTGTTAGTTGAGCTTTATCCATTTTTGTTGGAGGTGCTACCCATAGACGAGTTTTAAGCATACCTTTACCTTTAATAACTTCTCCTAAAGCTCTATAATGTCCTATATTTGTCATACAAGAACCAACAAATACTTCATCAATATTTTGTGGGCGTTTGCTATCTGCTAATACTTCACTAAGAGTTGCTACATCATCAGGGTCGTTTGGACAAGCTAGGATAGGTTCTTTTATAGTATTTAAATCTATTTCAAAAATATGCTCATAACTAGCGTCTTTATCAGCTCTTAATAATGTAGGATTATTAAGCCATTCTTGCATTCTAGCTTTTCTTCTTAAAAGTGTATTTTTATCTTCATATCCAGCTTCAATCATAGCATCAATTAAGCTTATATTAGAATTTAAATATTCAGCTATGCTTTCTTTACTTAAATTAACACAACATGCAGCTGCACTTCTTTCAGCACTTGCGTCGCTTAATTCAAATGCTTGTTCTACTTTTAGATTTTCTAAGCCTTCAATTTCTAAAACTTTACCAGCAAAAATATTCTTTTTGCCTTTTTTCTCAACCGTTAAATAACCTTCTTTTATAGCTACATAAGGAATTGCATTTACTAAATCTCTTAATGTAACACCAGATTGTAATTCGCCTTTAAAACGAACTAAAATACTTTCAGGCACATTAAGTGGCATAGCACCTGTTACAGCAGCAAATGCTACAAGTCCTGAACCTGCAGGAAAACTAATGCCTATTGGAAATCTTGTATGCGAATCAGCTCCAGTTCCAACTTCATCAGGCATAGCAAAACGATTTAGCCAACTATGAATTACCCCATCACCTGGTTTAAGTGAAACCCCACCTCTTGAACTCATAAAATGTGGTAATGTTGTGTGTGTTGTTACATCGCTTGATTTAGGATATGCTGCTGTATGGCAAAAACTTTGTAATACAAAATCAGCATTAAATCCTAAGCTAGCAAGTTCTTTAATCTCATCTCTTGTCATTGGTCCTGTTGTATCTTGACTACCAACGGTTGTAGTTTTTGGCTCTATATACATTCCAGGAACAACGCCTTCTAAACCACAAGCACGACCTAACATTTTTTGAGCTAATGTATAACCTTTAACTTTTACTTCAGGTTGAGATGGTTTTTTAAATATTTCTTCTTTTGGCATACCTAAAACATCTCTAGCTTTAGCACATAATCCACGACCTACGATTAGTGGAATTCTGCCACCTGCACGAACTTCGTCTAAAAGAGTATTTGGATTTATTTCAAAAGTTGAAACAACTTTACCATCTTTTTTAATTTGTCCGTTTGCAATATCAACAACAAATCTATCTCCCATTTCAAGATTTGTAACATCACAAACTATTGGTAAAGCACCACTATCTTGAGCGGTATTGAAAAAAATTGGAGCAATAGTTTGTCCTAAAATCACACCGCCTGTGCGTTTATTTGGAACTCCTTTTATATCTTCACCTATGTGCCATTGAACTGAATTTATTGCTGATTTACGGCTTGAGCCAGTTCCTACAACATCACCTACATAAGCTACTTGAATGCCAGATTTTTTAAGTTCTTCTATTTTTTCAATACTACCTGGTTGTCTTCTAACTAGCATTGCTTGTGCGTGTAAAGGAATATCACTTCTAGTAAATGCTTCACTTGCTGGACTTAAATCATCTGTATTTGTTTCTCCATTTACTTTAAAGCAAACGCATTCTATTTGAGATGCTACTTCAGGTCTTTTAATAAACCATTCTGCATTAGCCCAACTTGTTAGAACTTTGGTTGCGAATTTATTTCCTTTTTTATGTAATTCAGCAACTTTATCAAAACCATCATGAACGAAAATAATATTAGTTAAAGCATTTGCAGCAAGTTCTGCAATTTCATTGTTTTCTAAAGCTTTAAGTAATACTCTTACATTATAACCTCCAAGCATTGTGCTTAGCATTGATATTGCTTCAGATTTATTTATACAGGTGCATTTACTATTGTTAAATAGTATTTTTTCTAAGAAATCACATTTAATAAGCGCAGAATCATCAACACCAACACCAACACGATTAGCTAATAAATCTTTTAATTTTTCGCTATTTTTATCGTTGTTTTCCAAAAGCTCACATAATTGTTTTGTCTGAGCTACATTTAAAACCAATGCAGGGACATTAAGAGCAGCACGCTCTTCAACTAATTTTTGGTATTCTTCTAAAAATGCCATATTAACTCCTTTAAAATTTTTAAAAAGATTATAAATGCTTTAGATAATAAAAAAGTAGTTTTGTCAAGAAAAATGTATAGGGTCTATATCAATTGTTACTTTTTGTAACTGTTTGTAGTGTAAGGCTAGGTTACTTAGTAACATTTTTTTATTTGAACGGAGCAAAATATAATATCTATAATTATTGTTAATTTTTTCTATAGCACATTTTCCATAGCCTATTATTTCATAATCATTATCGTTTTCTTTGCTATTTTTTAAATGATTTGCCAAGTCTTCACATAAATTACTTGATTCTATTTCATTTTTTGATGCAATAATTAATCTTAATAGTCTTTTAAATGGTGGATAATTAGTTCTAAAAAATTTCTCATCTTCTAAAAATTCATCATAATTTTGTAAATATTTTTCAAAAAAATCTTTATTTTGAGTATTTATTAACACTTTAGCTTTTTTGCCTCTTCCTGCACGACCAGCTACTTGAATAGCAAGGGCAAGTGTATTTTCACGAGCTTTATAATCAGGATAGAATAAATATTCATCAAGTCCTAAAATAGCACAAAATGTAACATTTTTATAATCGTGTCCTTTTGATATTAGTTGAGTTCCTACTAAAATATCTATATTTCCTAATTCAAATTCTTCTAGTATTTCTTTAAGTTTAGTTGCCGAGCTTAATTCATCGCTATCTAATTTTGCAATATTTGCATTAGGTAAAGCCTTTTTTAATTCTTCGCATAATTGAGCTGTTCCTATTATTTTGCTTTCTAATATTTCGCTACCGCAGTTATCACAGGTATTTTTTAAATACTCTTTTTTACCACAATAATGGCATTTATATGTTTTATTATGCAAACTCATTGCCACAGAGCAATTAGGACAAACTTTTCTTGAATTACAATCCTTGCATACAACTTGACGATAATTACCACGCACAGGCAAAAATATCATACTTTGCTCTTTTTTATTTAAATTATCTTCTAATAAATCAAGTAAATTAGAGCTAGGTGTCTCAAGACTATCGTCAAAAAGAATTTCTTTTTCACTTTGAAAATATGTGCCTTTTAATCTAAATTTATTTATATTTTGATTATAAAAACTTTGAAGACTTGGTGTTGCAGAGCCTAAAATGATTTTTGCATTTGTAATACTTGCTAGATAAATTGCCAAATCTCTTGCGTTATAACATGGATATTTTGAAGATTTATACGAATTATCGTGTTCTTCATCTACGATAATTAATCCTAAATTACTAAAAGGTAAAAAAAGTGCCGACCTAGCACCAATTACTAAAGGCTTATTTCCTAATTCAAATTCTATTAAATCTTTTTGTTTTTTAGCCTTAGTAATTTTGCTATGCCAAGTAATGAATAAATCTTTAAAATATACTTTCATTCTTTTTTGCATTTGTGGAGTTAGGCTAATTTCTGGCATTAAAAACAATGCTTGTTTTCCTTCATTAAGGCATTCTTGAATTAATTTTGCATATATTTCAGTTTTTCCACTTCC
Source organism: Campylobacter sp. RM9334 (assembly GCF_020138145.1). Taxonomy (NCBI): domain Bacteria; kingdom Pseudomonadati; phylum Campylobacterota; class Epsilonproteobacteria; order Campylobacterales; family Campylobacteraceae; genus Campylobacter; species Campylobacter sp. RM9334. Next base: position 30,050 of record NZ_JACGAX010000019.1, on the reverse strand, counting down.
TGTATCTCCAAAAACCAAATTCATTTTATTATTTTGTAAACTATTTAGACACAAAAGTTGTTTTTCATTTAGTTTTAAATTTATATCTATATTCAAATTATTTTTAGTATTAGATATATTTTTGCTTAGTATAAAACTATCAAGACATAAAGATATATTAGCAGCGTAATATTTACTCATAAATTCTGCTAATTTCATTTGATTATCGGTTAGAAATTCATTGAAAATACTTATTATTTGTTTGGTGTTAAAAGTTGGCTTTTCGCATTTATTAATAACAATTGCAAGACAATTTTTATTGTGTAATTTTACTTCAACCTTTGAAAATGGTTTAATTTCCTCATCACTTTCATAGGTTAAAGTTTCTAAATTATGTCCTAAAATCGCTACTTTATAATAATTCATCAAGAAGCTTTTTTGATACAAGGAATCATATTATTAATTGAATCAATTCTTTTACTATTACATTTATTACATACTGCTTCTACGCATATTAATTCTGATTTTATACTTCTATAAATAAATTTATAATATATATTAGAATTAAATGTGTATCTATATAGTTCCATTTTCTCATCTTTTATAAGATTACTATCTTTCTTTTCTTTATCTAAGTAATCTTGAAAATCTTTATCTGCTTGATAAGCTGGGTTATATAATTCAGTCCATGCAGAGTATGTTGCATTGCTTGTAGCTATTGTTCTTGCTAAAAAAAGCCAACCTTTATTCTCATCTCCTCTATCTAAGCCATCTTTAAATAAAGCTGTAAAAATTTTAGTAGGTTCAATTGGTTTTCCAGATGAATTTAAATTATCTAGATTATCATAGCTTGATACTTTTCCTACCATTACATTTTTTAGTAGTTGAGCGTTAATTTTACCATTAATACCTTCAATTTCTGATTTTAAGCTAGCTATATCAGATTTAAATTTTAAATCAAAAAAATTAGGTAAAGCTACAGCCGATAATATCCCGATAATAACTATCGCAAATATTAGCTCTATCATAGTAAAGGCTTTTTTATTTACTAGCATTTTACTCGCCTAATTTTTTACAAGGTAAAACTTTTGCACCTGGATACGAATTAAGGCATTTAAAAGTTCCTTTATTTTTATCGTATTCAAATACATAGCCATTTTTATTATTATCAGCATAATAAATAAAAGTTTCATTTACAACACTATTAGTCCAACCATCCCAACTACCTTGCTTAGACCCAAAAGTAACAGGGTTTTTTAATACTGCTGCAAAAAAACTATTGCTATTTTTCATATTATTTTGGCATGTTGTGCCTTTATCACGCTTAGCGTCTAAGCATAAGCCATCTGGATATTTTGAAGTGCCATCTGTATAAAGGCTATTTTGCTTATATTGTTCTATACCTGAACGAATTAAAGCTAGTGTTTCTTTTAGTTTTAATATTTGTGCATCATCACGACCTACAAATAATTTAGGAATAGCAACGCCAGCTAATATACCAATAATAACTATTACAAATATAATTTCCATCATACTCATAGCTTTTTTCATCTTATTCTCCTATTATAGAGCAATCTTCTGCTTTCCAACCGCTTAAGACCTTGCTTTTATCACATTTAAAGCTTCCATCGCTTGCATCGTATTTAAAAAATACTGCTGCTTTTTCTTTAGGTTTTGTAACAAATAATAAATCATCATCAGCATTATCCCAGCCTATTGAATTAGTAGCTCTTCTATTAATTCCTTTTGCTACCTCATCAGCAAAAGCAGGAGCACCCTTACAACCACTACTGCATAATTTTGCAGGATATTCTTTGAAGCCTTTTTCTACATAAGTATTTCCAGCGTAGGCTTCAATACCTTTTCTAATAGCTTCAACTTGCTCTTTTAATTGCACTATATGTGCTGTGTCTTTATTAGCCATCATTTTAGGAATTGCAATTCCTGCTAATATTCCTATAACAGCAATAGCAAAAATCATTTCTATCATACTAAATGCTTTTTTCATCTATTTTTCCTTTATTGTTAAGAATATTTATAATATTTATTAAATCTTCTTTTTGTCTTTGCAATTCTGATTTAAGATTTACATTTTCTTCTTTAAGTTTTAAATTCTCTTCTTGTATTTTTTCAAATTCTTGCACTAATTGAAAGTGTGAGTAACTTTTTTTAAGATATAAATTAATAAATTGTGGTATTTCTATATTTTTTGTAGGATTTTTTAGCTTATTTATATCATCATTTAAATAAGCTAAAAATTCTTTAGACGGAACATTAAAATTATAGCCCCTAGCTCCTAAGGTTATCGTAAATTTAGTTGTTGTTTCCAAGCACTTGCTCTATTGCTTTTAAGGTTTCTTCTTCAATTAGATTTTTATTTAATAACTCTTCTTCTAATTTACTAATTTCATATGATTGTGCTTCACATTTAGCTTTTGCTTGAGTTAATTCATTCATAAGCCTTTCGTTTTCGCTTACTAAATATTTATATTTTTCCATTAATTCTACTATTTTATTACTTAGTGTGCTTGTTATGTTATCGCTCATTTTGTTTATCCTTAATCAAATTTTAAAGCTGTGATTTTAATTATTTATAGTTAATATAATAATAAAAATTATTTTTTAGGATTAAAATGTTTGAGTTAATTAGTAATTATAAACCATCACCTGATCAAGCACAAGCAATAGAAAAGATTGTAAATGGTGTAAAAAATGGACAAAAATATCAAACTCTTTTAGGAGTTACAGGCTCGGGTAAAACTTTTACAATGGCAAATGTGATAAATAAACTTAAAATGCCTACTTTAATAATGAGCCATAATAAATCACTTTGCGCTCAGCTTTATAGCGAATTTAAAGGCTTTTTTGCGAATAATCATGTGGAGTATTTCATAAGTTATTATGATTATTATCAACCTGAAGCTTATATTCCTAGAACTGATACATTTATAGAAAAAGATAGCTCGGTTAATAATGATTTAGAAAGGCTTCGCCTAAGCTCAACTGCTTCGCTTTTAGCATACGATGATTGCGTTTGTATTGCAAGTGTAAGTGCTAATTATGGATTAGGAAATCCTGCTGAATATATTGATATGGTAGAGTTTTTTGAAGTAGGCAAATGCTATAAACAAAAAGAATTATTACTTCATTTAGTAGCTATGGGATATAGTAGAAATGATGCGTTTTTTGATAGGGGAAATTTCCGTGTAAATGGGGATATTATAGATATTTATCCAGCTTATTATGAAGATGATGCAATTCGCTTAGAATTTTTTGATGATGAATTAGAAAAGATTTATACTTTTAATACTTTTGATAATAAAAAAATAAAAGATTTAAATAAATTCACACTTTATGCTGCAAATCAATTTATAGTCGCTACTCCAACGCTTAAAAGAGCTTGTAAAGATATTAAAAATGAGCTTGATGAAAGGTTAGAATACTTTAAAAAACAAGGCAAATTATTAGAAGCACAACGCTTAGAACAGCGAGTTGAATTTGATTTAGAAATGCTAGAAACTACAGGAATGACTAAAGGAATAGAAAATTATTCAAGACATTTAAGTGGGCTTAATGCAGGAGAAACTCCTTATACTTTATTTGATTATTTTAAAATAAAACAAAAGCCATTTTTAGTAATTGTAGATGAAAGCCATGTTAGTTTGCCACAATTTAGGGGAATGTTTGCAGGAGATAGAGCTAGAAAGGAAGTGCTAGTTGAATACGGCTTTAGATTGCCAAGTGCTTTAGATAATAGACCATTACAATTTGATGAATTTATTAATAAAGATTGCTTTTTTTTATTTGTGAGTGCAACCCCTGCTGAATTAGAGCTTGAGCTTAGTGGTGAGTGTGTTTATCAGCAAATTATGCGTCCAACAGGACTGCTTGACCCTGAAATTAGCATAATTGATAGCGAAAACCAAATAGAGCATTTATATGATGAGATTAAAAAGGTGATTGCAAGAAATGAGCGTGTATTAATCACAACACTTACAAAAAAAATGGCAGAAGAATTGCAAAGATACTACACAGAATTAGGGATAAAATGTAAATATATGCATTCAGATATTGATGCAATTGAGCGAAATGAATTAATAATTGGTCTTAGAAATGCAGATTTTGATGTGCTAATTGGAATTAACTTGCTTCGTGAAGGACTTGATTTACCTGAAGTTAGTCTTATAGCTATTTTAGACGCTGATAAGGAAGGTTTTTTACGCTCAACTACGAGTTTAATTCAAACAATGGGAAGAGCAGCTAGAAATATCAATGGAAAAGTAATTTTATATGCTAAAAAAATCACAAAATCAATGCAAGAAGCAATAGATATTACGAGTGAGCGAAGAAGCTTGCAACAAGCTTATAATAAATTGCACGGAATTACTCCAAGAAGTGTTGAGCGAAAATTAGAAAAGACTTTAAAACAAAACGAAGATAATGTTTCTATAAAAAAATCAAAAATAGAAAAAATGCCAGCAAATGAGCGGGCTAAATTAGTAAATGAATTAAGAGAAAAAATGCACCTAGCAGCAAAAGAGCTTGATTTTGAACAAGCAGCGTTTTATAGAGATGAGATTAAAAAACTAAGAAGTATTTAAAATTTTAAAATTAATAATTATTATTAATATTTTTTATTTAAAATATTAGTTCTTATTATCATTATTAAGGAGAACTAATGTTTAAAGGCTTATTAAAAAGCTTAGTTGTGGCGAGTATTTTATGTGTTGGTGCTAATGCTAAAGTAGAAGTAATTAAAGATGTTTTAGATAGAGAAGTTAAAGTTGATTTACCTGCTAAAAGAATAGTTCTTGGATTTTACTATACTGACTTTTTAGCAGTTGGTGGTAAGGACGCTTTGAAAAATGTAGTAGGATTTTCTAAGGAAGTTTGGACTGATTGGACTCCTGCTAGCTGGGACGCTTATATTAAAGTCTTACCGGAGTTAAATAATATAGCTGATGTTGGAGAAGTTGAGCTAAGTACATTTTCAGTTGAAAAGGTATTATCTTTAAAACCTGATTTATTAGTATTGGCTGATTGGCAATATGAGATGATAAAAGATCAGCTTGAACCAATTAATAAAGCAAATATTCCTATTGTAATACTTGATTACAACCGCGAAAGTGTTGAAAGACACATAAGAAGCACCGAAGTTATAGGAAAAATTACAGATAACGAAGCAAGAGCAAATGAGCTTATAAGTTTTTATAAAGGCATAATTGATGATGTGCAAGAAAGAATTAAAAAAGCAAATCTTAAAAAGCCAAAAATTTATATAGAATTTGGAAATCTTGGTCCAAAAGAGCATAGTTATACTTTTGGTAAAGATATGTGGGGTGCTTTAATTGACCTTGCAGGTGGGGATAATATAGCAGCACCACTTGTAGAAAAATGGATGCCAATTCATCCTGAAGAAGTTTTAGCAAGTAAGCCTGATGTAATAATAATTGCTGGTCGTGAAACTGAACTTAAGAAAAATCCAGAAGCTATGGTAATGGGTATTGGAATTAATGAAGAAGAAGCAAATAAAAGGCTAAATGGTTTTAAAACTAGAGCAGGTTGGGATAGTTTGCCAGCTATAAAAGATAATAGACTTTTTGCAGTATATCAAGGAGCTAGTAGAACACTAGTTGATGCTTCTATGGTGCAATTTATTGCTAAAGCTTTATATCCTGATTTATTCAAAGATATAGACCCTATTAAAACTTATATTGATTATCACAAAAAATATCTTCCGATAATTCCAACAGGTTCTTTTGGTATCCAAGCTAAGTGATAAAAGATGAATTTAAGTAAAGAAATAATCGCTCATAGAAAATATGAGCGAAAAAAATTTGTAATTATTGTATTTTTTATATTTTTTGGTATTTTGGGTTTTGTGTGTGATATAGCTGTAGGCCCATCTATGATAAGTCCTATTGAAGTTGTAAAATCAATTTTAAAAGCGTTTTTTATTGATATTGAAGTTGATAATACATCGTATATAATTACACATTCATTAAGATTACCTATGGCTGTTATGGCTTTAGTTGTGGGTGCTGCTTTAGGTTATGGTGGAGCATTAATTCAAACTTTACTTAACAATCCTATGGCAAGTCCATATACTTTAGGACTAGCTGCTGCGGCTGGTTTTGGAGCTTCACTTGTGATTGCATTTGGATTTGCAGGAATTAGTCTTTATTTTGCTGTTCCACTTGGTGCATTTACTATGACTATGGTTTGTTCTAGTGTTTTGTTTTTGTTTGCAAAATCAAGAGCTTTTAGTTCTGAAATGTTAATTTTAGTAGGTATTGCGCTTTTATTTTTATTTCAATCATTGTTATCTTTAGTGCAATACATAAGTGCTCCTGAAATTTCTCAACAAATTGTTTTTTGGCTTTTTGGCTCACTTCAAAAATCAAATTGGACTAATGTAATTATAGTTGGAGTGGTTACGATTATTTGTGTTATTTTACTTATAAAGGATAGTTGGGCGTTGTGTGCTTTTAGATTAGGTGAAAATAGGGCTGAAGTTTTGGGCGTTAATTTATCTTATCTTAGATTTAAAGCATTGCTAATTGTATCAATTATGAGTGCAACGGCTATTTCTTTTGTAGGAGTTATTGGATTTATTGGGCTTGTATCTCCTTATATAGCTAGAATGCTCGTAGGAGAAGACCAAAGATTTTATATGCTTACATCTATGTTAATTGGTGCTGTATTTTTAAGTTTTTCTTCTGTGATTTCAAAGATTATAGTAATAGGGACTTTATTTCCTATTGGAATTGTTACTTCTTTTGTTGGAGTGCCATTTTTCTTTTTTATAGTTTATAGTAGGAGAAGGGTATGCTAATCTTAAAAGATGTAAATGTTAAAAGAGCTAATAATTTAATATTAGATAAAATCAATTTAGAATTTGAAAATGGAAAAATATATGCAATAATAGGTGCAAATGGTGCTGGTAAAAGTTCGCTTTTAGATGCAATTTTTGGCAGAGTAAAAGCAGATGGAAAAATTAGTTTAGATGATTTTATTTTAAATAAAAAAACTTATAAATCTTGGCAAAACAATATTGCTTATATGTTGCAAGATTTTAATTCTAATGCAAATCTTAGTGCTTTAGAAGTAGTTTTGCTTGGAAAATTAAAAAAATTAGGGCTTTTTATAAAAGATGAAGAATTAGAATTTGCATTGAATATAATGAAAGGTTTAAATATTAATCATTTAGCTAATAAAAATATAAACGCACTTTCAGGCGGGCAAAGGCAGATGATAAGTTTTGCTCAAGTGTTAGCAAAAGAGCCAAAAGTATTATTACTTGATGAGCCTGTGAGTGCTTTAGATTTGCATTATCAATGCTTATTGCTTGAAGCTTTAAAGGAGCAAACCTATACTAAAAACTTAATTAGTATTGTTGTTTTGCACGATTTAAATTTAGCTTCAAGGTTTTGCGATGAGCTTATAGTTTTACATAAAAATTTAGTTTATCAAAAAGGTTTAGCAAATGACATTATCACAAAGCAAATGTTAAAAGATTTATATGATGTAAATGTAAATGTTTTAGCTGATAAAAATAAGCCTTTAATATCACTTTTAGGAACAAAATGAAAATTTATATAGCAATGCAAGATATTTATAAAGAAGGTTCTATAGGTCTTAGAATACTTAAAAATGAGTTTTTGAACTTGGGTTTTGAGTGTGAGTTTTTTGTGTGGCAAGAGTATGAGAATTTAAAAGATTGTGTTATTTTGCCACTTGGTGTTTGGGATTATTCTCTTAAAGTAGATGAGTTTTTGAGATTTTTAGATTTTTGTGAGCTAAATAATATTATTTTGATAAATAATACAAAATTAATTAGAAAAAACTTAGATAAATCATATTTACTAGATATAAAAGACGCTGTAAAATCTAATATTGTAGATATTAAAGATATAAAATTAAAGCCAAATCAAATCATAAAACCCTTAATAGGTCAAAGCGGAAATGGTGTGGCAAGGTTTAATGATGATATTAATTTACAATTTTATAAAGATAAAGCCTTAATTCAAGAATACATTAATCACGATAGCGAAGCTTGTTTGGTATTTTTTGAAGGAGCATATCAATATAGTATTTTAAGAACTAAAAATAATGATTTTAGAGCAAACTATAATTATGGTGTAAAAATAGATGATTTTAATCCAAGCGATGAGCTTATATCTTTAGCTAGCAAATATATTCCCAAAGATAGCTTTTATGCAAGGTGTGATGTGTTTTTGGCTGATAGGTTTTATATAAATGAAATTGAATGTATTGAACCTGCTTTATATTTTGATAAAAAGCCAAAGTTTGCAAGTATTTTTGCAAATAAAATGAAAAAATATTTAAATTCCTTAAAAATTTAAGGAATTTGATTTTAAGAATTTTCTAGATATTTTTTACTAACTTCTGCATACTCTAAAGCTTGGTTTTTAATAGCTTTTATTTCTTCATTGCTTAATTCTCTAACAACTTTTGCAGGACTTCCTTGAATTAATGAATTTGGTGGAAAAACTTTATTTTTAGTTACTAATGAATTTGCACCTATTATTGAGTTTTCATTAATAACTGCTCCATCCATAATTACACTTCCCATTCCTACTAATACATTGGAATTTATCGTGCAAGCGTGGATTATAGAGTTATGCCCTATAGTTACAAAATCCTTTATTATACAAGGTGTTTTAGGGCTAATCTCAACTCCTAGTTTATCATATAAAGCTCTTGCTACATGAATTGTAGAATTATCTTGGATATTTGTGTATTTTCCTATTTTTATATTAGCTACATCTGCACGAATAACTGCATTAAACCATATTGATGAATATTCATCAATTGTAGTATCTCCAATGATTTTAGCTCCATTTGCTACAAAAACTGATTTATTTAAATTAGGATAAAAACTATCGTATTTAACTAACATTTGCTTTCCTTAATAATAATTTTTATTATATAATATAAAAAAGGAGAAAATATGAAGAAAATATTAGTTATATTTTTATTAAATATAATACTTTTTGCTGATTCTATTGCTCAACATAAGGCTGATAAAATTCAAGATTCAAGATTGTTTGTTCAAGCACATGATGGAAAATTATTTTGTCTTAGTCCTAAGTTAGCTGATGGAAGATTGCTAGTAGGTATGCAAGATTGTAAGAACTCAAGTATCACAAGATACGATGTATATAAAAGAATTGCGTTTAGATATAATGATAGTTGGGTTTGTGCATCACTTGGGGATAGAATGAAAAATGGTAAGATGGGGAGCGATTATGTAGAACTTCGCCCTTGTGTATTAAACGATAAATCTCAATGGTTTGATATTAATAATGATGCTTTTAACTTAAAGGCATTTTCAAATATGAAAATTACAGAAAAAAACTTCTTATTAGTGGCTACTAAAAATAATTTTGGTAATAAAATAAAAATTTTTGAAGGCGTTATGAAAGAATGGCTTGAAGCTATTGCACCACCTGTAAATTATGCTTTAAAAACACCAATATATTTTTATGTAGAAAATAGAACAAGTGGAGTTAGAACTAAGTATTATTTGGGTAAAAATAATGCGAATAAAACCAATCCAACTAATTTTTATTATGATTTTAGTTCAGGTAAAATTGCTTTATATAACAATGGTAATTTTGAATGTTTAAAGACTAATTTATCTAATTTAAATGCTAGTTATTTAAGGTTCGAGAAATGTAATTTTGAAGATAGAGAGAATGATTTTTATTGGAATTTAAATTTATTTGATGGTTCTTTTATTTTTGATGGTAAAAATAATATTTTAGAAGTTGCAAGGGGCAGTGATTTAGGTAAATTATTCGTAGTTACAAAAGATTATTATAAAATTAATCTTGCGGGAAGTTCATTAAAGAATACTCAATTTTTCTTTGATAGTAGTGTGTATGATTTATGGAATTTTAATTATAGAAATGCGGGATTTAATTCGCACAAATGTGGAAATGAAAGAAGAGTAAAAAGAGATTTAAATTTCTTTAACTTAGCTAATTTTAATGTTTTAGATGAGAATTGGATAAGAAGACTTTATGCGATAACAAGAACAAGTGATAGTAGTAATGATGCTAGTGGAATTTGTGGAATTTGTATGCTGCAAACTTTTGAAATAGTATCTTTATTAACTCAAGTATATCCATACAATCCTGATTTAGTACTTGATAATAATGGTTATTTATTTGATTATAGCGAGCATAGAAGTCCTTTTGTGTCTTTTCAAAGAAGAAATCCAGCATTATATAATCTAATGCAAGGAGCTTTTAACTTTTGGGGAAATGAGTTAGTTTTTGGAGAGCCAATTTATCATAGAGGAGTTAGGGCGATTTGGGCTTTAACTAGAAATATATTGCCAAGATTTGATTGGAGTTTAAGTTCAGTTTATACTGGCGATGATATTGGTAGAGAATTAATAAGACTTACTCGTTCTCCTGCTGGTTCTTTATATATAGCTTTAGTAAGCCTTAGTAATGGTAGAGCTCACGCTATCCCTATAGTTATTACAAATCACGGGGTTGTGGTAATTCCAACAAATAATGAAAATATAAGCGAACAAGAATATTTAGAATTAGTAAGACCTGCTAATAATTTAAGAAGCTTAGAGCTTTCTGTTACGGCAAATGGAAGATATCAAATAGAGGCATTAACTTTAATTGGTTTAGTTGGAAATAGAGATAATGTATTAGGAGAATACTTAAATCAGTTTGATTGCACTGGAGATGGTAGTTTTAGAAGGGGTAATGGTAATTTCTTAAATCCAAATAATGCAAATACTTGCAATAATGGAAGATGTGAATTAATGGAAATTGATTTTATGTTTAGCAATTAAGCTAAACATAATCTCTTGGCTTTTTTAAAGACGGGATAAAATATATAATTTTTTGTTTGATTGTTTTGATAATTTTGCCAAATTTAGAACGTCTTTTTAAATTAGCATTTTCATTTATTGAGCTTTGAAAATTAATATCTACATTAATTAATATCGGATACACAGCATAAGTATTAAATAATAATGTATTAGATGTGTAATGATCTGCGGCCATATATATTTTTTTTGTTTCGTTGAATAATTTTTCAGCTCCTTTTTTTGTTATATAATATCCATGAGTTCCGTTGCCTCTTCCAATTATCTTTCTTATATTCCAGTTTTTTATTTTATGATTAAATTTTAAAGAATAAGGTGTATTGATAATATAACCATCATCTCTATATTGTTGCCAATAATGTCCTAATAATATTAAATCAGCATTTTTTGGAAAATCATTTGTATATTTTAAAAATTCTAATAAATTCTCATCAAATACTGCATCATCTTCTAAAATAATTGCGTCTTCTAGATTTTGCTCTATAATTTTTTGATAACATAATCTATGACTCATAGCACAGCCTATTTCGCCTAAATTTAATGGTTTTCTAAGATATTTTAATTGAATTTCAACTGAAGCTACGTTGTTTTTTATTTCATCTTCACTCAACGCTTTGCCATATACAGCTTTAATTATTTCATAATTAAGCCCTAAGCTTTCGCAAAGGGCTGTTATTTTTTGTCTTTTTTCTATATCTTGCTCAAGATTAATTATAAAGAATTTCAAGCAAATACGCCTTTTTGTGGCCCACTTTTGCCGCAACAATCTTTATATTTCTTACCACTACCACAAGCACAAGGTTCATTTCTTGATTGCTTTTTGATAGGTTTTTCAATTTCTTGAATTTCTTCATTAGTTTCAGGTATTCTTAGTTGAATTATTAGTAATACTTTTATACTTTCACTTTTAATTCTTTCAACTAGCTCCATAAATAAATTATAACTTTCTCTTTTATATTCTACTAATGGGTCTTTTTGATTATATCCACGAAGACCAATACCTGTTTTTAAAATATCCATTTGATACAAATGCTCTCTCCAAGCACCATCTAAAACTTGTAGATATAATAATTTTTCAATTCTTTCCTTTTCACTATCAGGAACTATGCTAAATTTAACTTTTAACATAGTAGTTATTGCATCAATAATAACACTTCTGCTTTCTTCTGTGTTTAAAGTTTTTAATAATTCTAAATCTAGCTCCAAATTAATTTCATTTTTGAATAATTCTACTAAATTTTCAGCACTTAAATCATTTAAATTATGAATTAAATAATCCACATATTCAGCTATATTTTGCTCAACTTTTGTCTCAATATCATAATTTGTATCTAGCAATTCATTTCTATATTTATATATAGTTTTTCTTTGTTCGTTTGCTACATCATCATATTCAAGTATATGCTTTCTACTTTCAAAATGAAGATTTTCTACCTTTTTTTGAGCACTTGCTACTGCACGAGTTACAAGTGAGCTTTCTATGCTTTCACCTTCAGCGATTTTTAATCTAGTAAAAATTGCTTTTAGCTTATCTCCACCAAAAATTCTTAATAAATTATCTTCAAGACTTAAATAAAATCTACTAACACCAGGATCACCTTGTCTTCCAGCACGACCACGCAATTGATTATCAATTCTACGGCTTTCGTGTCTTTCAGTTCCTATTATATATAAGCCACCTAATTCTCTAATCTCATCAGTAATTTTTATATCAACACCACGACCAGCCATATTAGTTGCAATAGTAACTGCTCCTTTTTTACCTGCATCTTTAATAATTTCTGCTTCGTGAGCGTGATTTTTAGCATTTAATACATTGTGAGCTATTTTTGCCTTTTTTAAATACTCGTGTAAAAGCTCGCTTTTTTCAATACTTGCAGTTCCAACTAATACAGGTTGTCCTTTTGCGTTAGCTTTTTTTATTTCATCAACTACAGCTTTAAATTTCTCATCTTGAGTTTTATAAATTAAATCATCTAAATCTTTTCTAATTACAGGCACATTAGTTGGGATTGTAATTACATCAAGGTTGTATATTTGAGAAAACTCAGTTGCTTCAGTTTGGGCTGTTCCTGTCATACCAGCAAGTTTTTCATACATTCTAAAGTAATTTTGGTAGGTAATATCTGCTAAAGTTTGACTTTCTTCTTGGATTTTAACTCCTTCTTTAGCTTCAAGTGCTTGATGTAAGCCTTCGCTAAAGCGTCTTCCTTCGCTAATACGACCTGTGAATTCATCTACAATCATTACTTCGCCATCTTTAACAACATAATGAGTATCTTTTAAAAATAAATTATTAGCCTTTAAAGCTTGGTCTAATTGATGAGCTAAAATAGCATTATCAAGACTATATAAATTATCAACTCCAAATAGTTTTTCTGCTTTTGAAATTCCTTGCTCTGTAATTAAAATAGTTCTATTTTTCTCATCTGCTATAAAATCTCCACTAGGTTTTTCTTTAGGATCATCTGGTGCAACTCCGCGAACCATTTGCTTAGCTACTTCATTAGCTCTTATATAGCCATCTAGTGTTCTATTGGTTGGCCCTGAAATTATCAATGGAGTTCTAGCTTCATCTATTAAAATACTATCAACTTCATCAACTATTACAAAATAATGTCCCCTTTGAACTTTATCTTCAGCATCAAAGCACATATTATCTCTTAAATAATCAAAACCAAATTCACTATTAGTCCCATAAACAATATCACACGCATAAACAGCTTTTCTATTTCTATGGTCGTTTCCTACTAAAATACCAACACTAAAACCAAGAAAATTATATATAGCACCCATCTCATTAGCATCTCTTGCTGCTAGATAATCATTTGTTGTTACTACATGAACGCCTTTTTTTGTCATTGCGTTTAATACCACAGGTAAGGTTGCTACTAAGGTTTTTCCTTCCCCTGTTTTCATTTCTGCTATGCTTTTATCATTTAAAACCATACCGCCTATTAATTGCACATCATAATGTCTCATTCCAAGCGTTCTTTTGCTAACTTCTCTTACTATTGCAAATACATCTTCTAAAACTAAATCTAAATTATTATTGTCTTCAAGCACTTTATTTTGTAGGTTTTGAAATTCGCTTTTAATTTCTTCATCATTTAATTTTTGATATTTTTCTTCTAAAGAATTTATTTTTAATACTCTTTTTTTGTAGGCTTTAAGAAGTCTATCATTACGAGTTCCAAATATACATTTTGCTATATTTTTAAACATTTAAATTTACCTCTTGGTTTTGATTTTTGAATATAATTATATTTGTTAAAATAAATAAAAGGATATTTAAAAGGTATTTAAATGATTATTAAAAAAATCTTTTTGCTTTGTATTTGTGGAATTTTTGCTTTTGCATTTAAAATTGATAATATAAATTACAATAGTTTTGAAGCTGATTTTATTCAAAAAGTAGTTGATTTGAGTAATAAAACTTTAATATATGAAGGTAAATTTTATTATCAAAATGAAAAAAGTTTATGGCAATACTTAAACCCTGATGAAAAAAAAGTTTATATTACTAAAAATGAAGTTGTAATAATTGATGATGACTTAGAGCAAGTAATTATTAGTAAAGAACAAATTGATTTAGCAAATATTTTAAAAAATGTTTCTTTATATGAAAAAAAAGAAGATTTTGTAATCTATAAAGCTAAGTATGATAATATAATTTATTATGTAAAAGTGCTTAATAATCTTTTAACAAATATAAGTTATAAAGATGAATTAGATAATCAAGTAAGCATAGATTTTATAAATTCAAAAATTAATTTAAAAATAAATGATGATATTTTTAAATATAGTATTCCAAAAAATTATGATGTAATAAGGTGAGGTTATGGTAATAGATATTGATTTAAAAGATAAAGCATATAAAGTTTATATAGATGAAGAATTAAAAATAAATAAAGATTATGTAATTTTAACTAATACAACTTTAGAAAAACTATACTTAAATGATGTTTTACAAAAAATAGGAAAACAACCAAAAGCGATAATAGTTATACCAGATGGAGAAGAATACAAAAATCAAGAAAGCGTTAATTATATTTTAGAAGAATTATTTAAGGCTGAAATTAGTAGAAGTGATTTGCTAATTAATCTTGGCGGTGGGGTAATTAGCGATATTGGTGGCTTTGTAGCTAGTATTTATAAGCGTGGAATAAAACATATAAATATAGCTACAACCTTACTTGCTAGTGTTGATGCAGCAGTAGGTGGTAAAACAGGCATAAACAATGCTTATGGCAAAAATCTAATAGGCACATTCAAGCAACCTAGTGCTGTTTATATTTTCACAAATTATTTTAAGACTTTAAAAAAGGCTGAATTAAGTGCTGCTATGGCTGAAGTTATTAAAATGGCTGTTTGTTTTGATTTGGATTTTTATAACAAATTAAGTAAATTAAGTTTTGATGATATTTTTGATAATATCTTAGAATTTGTAGAAAAATCAATAAAAATTAAAGCAAATGTGGTAATAAATGATGAGTTTGAAGATAATCTTAGAATGAAACTAAATTATGGTCATACTTTTGCTCATGTTATAGAAAATGAGACGAATTATAAAGGCTATTTACACGGAGAAGCTGTTGCTATTGGTATGGTTATGGCTAATAAATTGGCTTGTAATTTAGGTTTAATTTCAAAAGAATTTGAAATAAGTATTTTAAATACTTTAAAGAATTTTAATCTACCTACATTTTATAAAATCAATTCATCTTCTAAATTCTATGAAGGATTTTTCCAAGATAAAAAAACTCTAAGTGGAAAAATCAACTTTATTTTACCTAGCAAAGAAGATTTAAGTATTATTAAAAATGATATTTCAAAAGATGAGATATTAAAAGTTTTAAGGGAATTTGAATGAGATTTTTATTTGCTTTTTTTATTTTCACAACTTTTATTTATGCAGAAAATACAGAAGAATTTACAAAAAACCTTGAGGGCGTGTATTCTGTCAAAGAAAAATTGCATATTATAAATAATGAATTAAAAGACAATATCACTATAAAAAATTATAAAAATTATCAAGAATATTTAAGATTAAAAAATGAATTAAAAGAAGCAAATGAAAATTTATTAAAAGCTAAAAAAACTCAAAAAGAACAATTAGAAAATACCATAAAATCACTTGAAGATAAACTAAGTGTATTAAAAGATTATGAAAGCTACAGCGTAGTAAAATATTTAAATCTACCAAGTGAGCCTACTGAATATAAAAAGATTTCAAATATTTATTTAGTTATTGAAGGTTTATCAGAGCGTAAAGAATTAGCTAATGAGAAAAAAGAATATGAAATAAAGTTAAAAGATTTTACTACATTAGTATCTAAAATAGATAAGAAAACAAAGCTTTTACAAGAACTATATGACATTGAGCCAAGTGAGAATTTAAGTCAAGAATTAGTATATTCTATAAAAGAATTAAATGATTATAAAAGCGCTTTAGAAAATATCACAAATGCTTTTGAGATATTTAAAGTTAAGGCAAATAACACAATTAAGCTTATAAATAACGATATAAAAAAGCAATATGATAGTGCTATATTTTTTATAGCAATTATTATTTGTATATTTATTGCTAGGTATTTATTAGGTTTGATGCTTAGAAAATATGTTGATGATAAAGATAAAGTTTATACTTCTTTCAAGATTTTAAATATATTTACTTTTATTATTGTTTCTATGTTTTCTATATTTTATTTTGTTGAAAATATAAGCTATTTAGTAAGTGTATTAGGATTTGCATCAGCTGGTCTTGCTATTGCTATGAAAGATATGTTTATGAGCTTACTTGGTTGGGCTACTTTACAATTTGGTGGTGGCTTTCATGTAGGTGATAGGGTAAAGGTTAGTAAAAATGGAGTTACTTATGTAGGAGATATTATTGATATTTCTTTACTTAAGATGACTATATACGAAGATGTTACATATACTACTTTTTTGACAAATCGTCGTGCTGGAAGAATTATTTACATACCAAACCACTATATTTTCACAGAATTAATATCAAATTATAATTATTCTTATATGAAAACCGTTTGGGATGGAATAGATATAGTAATAGATTTTTCAAGCAATCTTGAAAAGGCAAAACAAATAATTTTAGAATCAGCTAGTTCTCATACTCAAGCATTCAGCGATAGTGCAAAAAAAGCAATTCAAAAAATGAGAAATCATTATCAAATGAAAAATTCAGGAACAGACCCGAAATTATTTGTAATGTTAGAGCAATACGGGATTAAAATATCTATTTGGTATATGACAAATTCAAGAGAAGCTCTTAAAATGCGTTCAATAGTAAGTGAAGAAATTATTAAAAGATTAAAAGCAAGTGATGATATAAAATTAGCTTTCCCATCACAAACTATTTATATGGATAAAAGAAATAATCAGCCATTTTTAAAGGATAATAATGAAAATATATATTAAAACTTTTGGTTGTAGAACCAATATTTACGATAGCGAACTAATCAAAAGCTATATAAAAGATAATGAAATAATAAATGATGAATTACAAGCTGATATGATAGTAATCAATTCTTGCACGGTTACTAATCAAGCTGATTTAGGCTTAAAGCAATATATAAGACATATTAAAAATCATAATCCAAATACTAAATTCATCTTAACAGGTTGTGCTGCGGCAAGTATTGGCAAAAGCTTATATGATAGCAAAATAGTTGATGGTGTAATGGGTGCGTCTTTAAAATCAAATATAAATAAGTTTATACTAAATCCAAAGGAATTTGATTTAGGAAATTTAAATTTCATAGATGAAAAAATAGTAAGCAATTACGAAAACCACACAAAAGCATTTGTTAAAATCCAAGAAGGCTGCGATTTTGCTTGTTCTTATTGTATTATTCCTAGTGTAAGGGGTGGGGCTAGAAGCCTAAAATTAGAGCAAATTATAAATCAGATAAAAACCCTAGCTAATAATGGTTATAAAGAAGTAGTTTTAACAGGCACAAATATAGGTAGTTACGGAAAAGATTTAAATCTATCTTTAGCAAAATTACTTAAAGAAATTAGCAAAATAAATGGGATTAAAAGAGTTCGTTTAGGTAGCATTGAGCCGGTTCAAATTGATGATGAGTTTAAAGAATTATTAGACGAAGATTTTATTGAAAAACATCTTCACATAGCCTTACAACACACAAATGAAAAAATGCTAAAACTAATGCAAAGAAGAAATAAAGCTTATAAAGACTTAGAATTATTTGAATATTTAGCTAATAAAGGTTATGCCTTAGGTACTGATTATATAGTAGGTCATCCAGGTGAGAGTGATGAAATATGGGCTGATGCTATTAATAATTTTAAGAAATTTCCAATAACTCATCTTCACGCTTTTGTGTATTCTAAAAGAGACGGGACAAAAAGCGTAGAATTAGCAAAGACTTTAGGCGAAGTTGATAAAAATATCTCAAAGCAAAGATTAAATGAGATTAAAGAAATTACTAGATTAAAAAATTATGAATTTAGAAAAAATCAAAAAGATTTAATAGTATTAGTAGAGCAGTTTAAAGACGGCTATTATCAAGGATACGACCAATATTTTAATCTAATTAAAATCAAATCAGATAAAGACTTATTAAAAACTTGGATAAATATTAAAGATTACGAGGTAGAAATTGACAAAAATAAAGCCATTTACTAAAAATATCAAAATAATAATCGCTTGCATAATTCTTGCAATTATAGCTTTAGGAATATTTTCGCTAAGTAAAAAAGAGCAAAATATATCTTTAAATGAGTTTTCATCATTAGAATTAAAAAATATTTCAAATGCTTACATTTATGAAAATATGCTTTATTTTTCAATAAATGATAAAGATTATAAAATTCTAGCTGATGAAGAAATAATCAAAAAAATCTTAAAATACAAAAGTGTAGAAAATAAAACAGAATTTGATTATTCAATAATTTTAGTTTTTATTATGATAATAATTTTTATTTATTATCTAATATATTTAAGAAATCTTAGCACAAAACAAGGCATATCAAATCACCCAATTAATAATGTCTTAAAGCCTGAATTTAGATTTGTTATCAAAACAGATAGTAATTTTAATGATGTTATAGGTCAGTTTAAAGCCAAAGAAGAATTAAGAAAATTAAGCTCTATTTTTAAAACCAACAATCCTTGTTTAATAAAAGGAGTGTTATTAACAGGTGCTAGTGGAGTAGGTAAGACTATGTTAGCAAGAGCTTTAGCAAATGAGTGTGGGGTTAATTTTTTATACCAAAGCGCAAGTAGCTTTAACGAAATTTTTGTAGGTCTTGGAGCAAAAAGGGTTAGAGAATTGTTTGCAAATGCTAAAAAATTAGCACCTTGTATAGTGTTTATTGATGAAATTGACGCACTTGGAAAGCAGCGTGGCAATGCTTTAGCAAACGATAGTGAAAATACACTTAATGAATTGCTAACTCAAATAGACGGCTTTGCAGAGCTTAAAAATGTCTTAGTAATTGCTGCTACAAATAGAGCTGATGTTTTAGATACGGCTTTACTTAGAAGATTTGATAAAAAAATTCATTTTACCTTACCAAATTATAGCGACAGAATAGAGTTCTTTAAACAACTTATTAAAAAAGATTTAATAAGTTCTGATTTTAATTTAGATTATTTAGCTTATATTTCAAAAGGTTTTAGTGGAGCTTCTTTTAAAAGCTTAGAAAATGAATTGTTACTAAGAGATAGATTAAGCGAAAGAGAAATAATACATGAGATTTTAGTGATAAAGCACGGCATTAGCGAAGATTTAGAATTAAGCGAAAACGAGCAATATATTCAAGCTATTTATCAAGCAGGTAAAATCACTATGGCAAAGATTTGTGATGCGAATTTAATTTATGCTAATTTATTTACATTTGAGTATTTTTATCCAAACGAGCATATAAAATCATTTTCAGAAATAAAAAACGAAATCAAAATTCTTTTATCAGGAATGTTAGCAAATGAATTATTTTTAGGCGAAAATTACAATAATTTTTCTAAAGATAGAGATAAAATACAAGAATTAAGCAAATTTTATGTGGAATTTGAAATATCATCTTTAGAAGAAGAATGTAAGGAATATTTAAAAGCTTATGAAGAAGAGATTAAAAATACAGCAAATGAATTGCTTTTAAATAAAGAAATATTTTTTAAAGGATAAAAATGGATATTATAAAAATAGGGATAATTACGAGTTCAGATAGAGCAAGTGCAGGAGTTTATGAAGATATTAGTGGAGCAGAGATTAGAAAAATTATGCAAGAATATTTATTAAATGAAATTGATTTTAAATACTCATTAATCCCTGATGAAGAAGAGCTGATTACAAATGAGATTATTAAAATGTCTGATGAATTTGAATGCGATTTGGTATTTACCACAGGTGGAACAGGACCAGCTTTAAGAGATGTTACACCAGAAGCAACAAAAAAAGCAATCGAGCGTGAATTACCAGGCTTTGGAGAATTAATGCGTGCAAGCTCACTTAAGATTGTCCCAACAGCAATCCTAAGCCGTCAATTAGCAGGGACAAGGGGTAAAACTCTAATAATCAATCTCCCAGGTAAGCCAAAAGCAATTCGTGAATGTATAGAGCCTATTTTTCCTGCGATACCATATTGCCTAGACTTAATGAATGCAAGTTATATAAATGAGAGTGAAAATGCACCAAAGGTATTTAGACCTAAAAGTAAGTAAAAAATATTCAAAAATGCACATAAGTGCAATAATTATTTAATAAAAAAAATTATAATTTAGAACTTTAATTTTTAAGGAGAATAATATGAATAGGAAAATTGTGTTTTCATTAGTATTATTATCGGCTTTTTCTTATGCAAATGCAGAGACTAGAACGCCATTACAAATAGGTATAGCGAGTGGTGATAGTGAGATCCAAAATAAAAATCACCTTGAAAAATGTATTAATTCTGTGCCTAGCAACAGAAGTATTAATGGCTTGAACGATTGTGCTAAGCTAAGAAAAATGAACGATAAATTTTATGTTCATTGTGTCGCTGAAAATCAAGATATAACTGATAATTCAAGTTATTTTCACTTGATAAATATTTTAACTCAAAAAGGCGATGTTACTAAGAACCCAGAAAAGGTTAGATATGAAGCATTAAGACAATGTGGAGTTAGCTATTTTGATGTGTTGATGTATTCAGCTTATAAAATGGCTATGAAATATACACCTAATGATAAAGCTAGAAATTTTATTGTTAGTTATAGAGATAATGTTATTAAAGAGAAATTAAATAAAACTAACAAAGAAGTATGTAAAAAAGTTCTTGAAGCAGAATTAAATTATATTAATAACTATGCTACAAGAAGTTTAGATGATATAAATTATGACCCATATTATGCTGCAGTTGGTTATAAAGCACCTGAAGTTCAAGAATTAAAAGATTCTAAAAACTTTACTACTACAGTTAATTTAAAATCTGACTTAGATAAAAATGATGATAAGAAAATCATTCAAGAATACTATAAAGAATTTCAAACTAATACAACTGGTAGAGTTGTAGTTTCAAGTAGTCCAACAGTTATTAATGGTCAATATTTGGTGTATTTGTTAGATCAAAATGAGTTTGCAGGAAGTAATGGTTGGGTATATAAAAACTTCTCAAATATTGTTGGTGATAAAACAAACGCTAGCGATATTACAGGAATGAAAGGTTGTGTAGGATTAGACGAAGGAAGCTTAACAACAAATACAATTGATTCTTGGGATAAAAATAAATTAATTTTTGTTAATGAAAACTATAATAACCCTGTAGTTTTAGGTGTTTGTGATGTTTATAATAAGTATTTAGAAAAAAATAACAATCCTAATGCTTTTGCTAAAAGTAGAGCTTTAGAAGCGATTTTATTAAAAAATTCAAAAATCAAACCTTATAACTCAAATGATTATTTTGCTTTTTATGATGACAATAAAAATGGTAACCGTGTTAATGATTATCGTGGAGGTGTTAGTAAGTGCTATAATTATGATTTAGAACATTATTCATCAAAATTTTCAAGAGTTAATTATTTTGATTATTTCAATAATATAGAATTTAGAAAAGATGATGCTCAAGAAATAGTTAGAAAAAATTATGTATTTAGTATCCACAAAAATAATACTACTAGAAAAGGTATTGTATTAGATGATAACAGCACTTATAATTTTAGCGTCAATGTAAGACCTTCTTTTAAAGTTAATAAACAATACGAATCTTACAGAAATGGTTCTGTTGTAAATACTCAAGTATCAAATCTAGCTGTTAAATTTATCCCTGATGCTAACTATTATCAAATAACAAATGAAGCAAATCAAACTGATAAAAACGATAGCAAACCTTTAAAAGTTACTAATTTAGATGATGTATATATTGCTTTAAATAATGATAAAACTCCATTTAACGCTGAAGATAGAAAAGCAAGTAATATTTCAGTTAAATATTATCTAACAAGTTTTCAATTGACAAAGCAAAGAATGGCAGCTGCAAATGGTGCAGTAGATGCTAAAGCAGAAGTAATATCAGACAATAATCAATATGAATTAGTTCAGAAAGAAAATATAACTGGTTTTGGATTAAAATTTACAAAAGATACATTTAAAAAACTAGCGAAAATTGATGATAATGATTTGTTAAAGGGTAATATTTATAAATTTACATTCAAACCTTTAGAGATTGTAGAAGTAATTACTGAAACAAACAGAGAACAAGTATGCCCTTCAAGTGGTGTTTGTAAAATTCAAGAAAATCCAAGAACTTTTAGAAGACCAATGTTTCAAGCATCAGGTGTTGATATTGTAAAAGGTGCTCCAAAGGGTAGTGTAGAAATTATCTTAGGTCATAGTGAAATGCCAAATGGTATTAATTTTGGAACAGCTTATAATAATATTGATGCTACTAAAATATTAGAAAATAATAAAATTGCTTCAAATACAAAAGTAGCTGATAAGATTTATACAAGAACAAGTAGCCAAGATATATATTTAGGCTTTACAAAACCAGATGTTAAAGTTCTTTATAATCAATACATTAAGTTTTATAATGGTTCTGATGAGTTAAATGCAGATATTTATAATGGAACTCAAAAACTTTCAAAATCAATTACAGAATGTAAAGGTTATTATCCAATTGATAACAAAATGGTTCTACATTTAAAAGATAAATTAGCTGTAAATCAAAATTATCAATTTAGATACGAAATTGCAGAATATGATAGAATTTTTGAAGAATGTTCAGTATTAGGCGATAGAAGTTCAAATACATTCTCAATTAGACCAGATAGCATTACTTATAAAGTAGGCACACTTGATACATTTGATAAAAAAGCAGGTAAAGAAGATAAAAAATATCCAAACAATAATGTAACTTTCACTGCGGATTTAAAAGATGATAGATTTGGAATTAGTGTTGCAGAATTAAAAGTAAGTGATTCAAAAGGTAGTGTTAAGAAATTCTATTTAGAAGATAAAAACTCAGTTCAATTAAATCAAGTTGGCTCAAAAGCTACTGCTAGAACATTTGTTGATTTTAATAAAACAAATGGTAATTTTGATATAAAAACCGTGTTTCCTTTAGTAACAGATGCTCAAATAGCATTCTCTGAAAATAAATTTACTATAGGAGATTTAGAGCAAGATTTATGCGTAAATTCTAATGTTGCTGTAGATATTACTAATGCTAATAAGATTAATTCAGATGGTAAAATTAACTGCCAAACTCCAGGTAATGAACTTACTGTTAATTTTATAGCAGATGAGACATTAGGCTTAGAAAAAGACAAGAATGAAAATGTAAAGATCCCAGATGTAACAAATAAAAATTTTGTTAATTATGTTCCATTTAGCGATAATGATAGTGAAAGATTAACTATCCCATTACAAATCACAAGCAAAAATGCTAATGAATATTTTTATAAAAAATTTAGCGATAATGAAGCAGAATTAAAATTGGTTTTAGATTACAGTAAAGTACCTGATTTAAATAAAATGATTATAAAGGTAGATCCACGTAATACTACATTAGATATTACAGCAACTAGCAAGATAGGTGAGTTTAGCATAAATAATCTAAATAAGACTTTTGATGAAAAATTAGTAGAACTTCAGGGTGCAAAATTAAGTGATTATGATGAAAATAATTTTGATGCAAAAGACTTTGGTAAAATCAATTTCAAAATTGGTTATTTAAAAAATACAGGCACTAAGCCTAATTTAGACCCTGTATTTAAAATAACTGGAGCAAATGCTGAAGTAAAATTTAAAAACTCTAAACCATTAAAATATCCTAATATCTTGACAAATTCATACGAATTTGCTTATACAGGAATGTTCTTTAAGGATTTAAAAGAAACTAAAGACAAATCATTAGTTATCAATTATGACAACGCTGGGGTGTTTAAATATGATAATAATAAATTTGTTAAAGTTCCAAACGCTAATATTAAAGATTTTACAAAATTATTTAATGGAGCTAAGGGTGATTTTACCTTTACTAGTGATTATTCAAAAACTACATTTAGTGGAGATACATATAATATTCCAAGCAGTGTAGAAAGTAATCAATATTTTAAAGATACTTTAAGATTTAGAATTGATCCAAAAAAAGCCAATAGTTACTTAAATTCTGACGCTACATTTACAATTGAATTTGTAAAATAATTATCTAGCCCTTAGTTTATCTAAGGGCTTTTATTTTTAACATATATTTCTTATTAATTTATTTACTATTTTTTAACATTATTTTAACTTAGCATAAATAGAATTAGCGATTTTAATTATTAAAATATTAAAGGAGCTATATGAAATTATCTTACAAAATTACTTTATTTGCTTTTGTTTCATTACTGATTATTAATTTAAGTGCTATTTTAGTAGCTAGTAAAGGTATGAATGAATTAGACAATATTGCTCAAGAAGCTCTTGATAATATGAGTGTTGATGATGCGAAAAAAACAGCAGTTAGTATTACTAGCTTAATTACTTCAATGTCTAAAAAAATTCATTCAACAAGTGAAAATCAAGAAAGTTATAATAAAAATATTCTTACATTTTTAAGTGAATTAGACTTAAAAAATCGCTCTGTTAATTTATTTGTAATTAATAAAAAAGGCGAATATGTAATGCACTATCTAAAAGATAGAATTGGTGAAAATGCTTATAATAAAAAAGATTCTAATGGTAAATTATACATACAAGAAATAATTCAAACAGCAAATAATGGTGGTGGATTTGTAACAACCCATATGAAAGCTGATAAGACAAGACCAGAAAGAGATGTGGTGTATTATGTAGAAAAAGATAGTTTCAATGATTATGTATATATAAGCGTAATTTACTTAGTAGAAGCTAAAGAAGAAATAGCAGAAATTAGTGCAAAAGTATTAGATAAGAAAAATGAAGTTGTTTTAAACTATTCTGTATTTGCAGTTATTTTATGTATTATTATTCTTGCTTTATGGCTGATTGTTATTAGAATTTGGATTAGCAAACCATTAAATGAACTAACCCAAAAAGCTTATGATTTATCTAAAGGAGATGGGGATTTAACTAAACTTTTAGAGATAAAAGGCAAAGATGAAATAGCAAGTGCTAGTAAAGCTATAAATGATTTCATTGGTAAGATTAGGATTTTAATTAACGAAGTAAAACAAATATCTTATGAAAACAAAACAATAGCAGCCGAGCTTAGTAGTGTTAGTATGCAAACAGGAAAAAGAAGTGAAGAAAGCTTTAATATAGTTGAAAATGTTGTTGAAGAAGGTAAATTAACTAAGGATAGTTTATCATCAGGCATAAATAGTGCTAATGATAGTAAAAATGAACTAAGAGGTAGCACAACTAGTATTCACGAGACCATTAATGCTATTAATTCATTAACTAATCAAATAAATCATAGTGCTGATATAGAAAGTGCTTTAGCTAGTAAGATTGAGCAATTAAGTCGTGATGCTGATAATGTTAAATCTATTTTAGAAATAATTAACGATGTAGCAGACCAGACTAACTTACTTGCACTAAATGCTGCAATTGAAGCAGCAAGAGCAGGAGAGCATGGGCGTGGGTTTGCCGTAGTAGCTGATGAAGTAAGAAGCCTAGCAGAAAGAACTCAAAAAAGCCTTAGTGAAATAAATGCAACAATAAGCGTTATAGTTCAAGGTATTAAAGATGCAAGCGAGCAAATGAGTGATAATTCTAAGCAAATTAGTAATTTAACAAATGTTGCAAATGGTAGTGAAGAGCTAATTAAAAATATGGAACAAAAATTAAAAGAAGCAATAATTAGTAGCGACAAGACCGTGGATAATTATATCAACGCTAGCAAACAAATTGAAGATATTTTAAATGAAGTTTCGCAAATTGCAAAAATCACTAATGAAAACGCAAGAAGCGTAGAAGAAATAGCAAAAGCTGCAAGTCAATTAACTAATATTAGTGAAGAACTAGATAGAAAACTAAGCGAATTTAAATCATAATATATTTTTGCTAAGATTGTGTATTTAAGGGGTTTTAATGTCTTGGATATACTTAATCTTAGCAGGTATTTTTGAAATTGGTTGGCCGCTTGGTTTTAAATTAGCCAGTAACGGCTCAAAAGTATGGATAGTATTTTCTATAATATCAATGGGACTTAGTGGGTTATTTTTATATTTAGCGCAAAAAAATATTCCTATCAGTATAGCTTATATTGTATGGACTGGTATCGGTGGGTTAGGAACGGCTTTAATTGGGATTATGGTTTTTAATGATAATGTAAGTTTTTTAAAAATTATGTTTTTAAGTTTTATTTTTATAGGGTTAGTTGGAATTAAAATTGTAAGTTGATATTAAAAAAGATATATTTTAATAATTTGTTTATTTTATTAAATCTTATAAATATTTATATAACTTAGAATATATTTATATAAAATATTTAAAAATATTTTTAATTTTATAAATACCCCCCCCCATTTTGTTAGTAATTGATTAACCTTTATATATTGATTTTTAACTATAATAAAGCATTTTTCATTTATTTTTTAGGGGAGAAAATGAATAGAACTATAAAATTATCTTTAATAACTTTTATATTAGCGGGGGGGGGTAATTTAGCTCTTGCTGATACTATTCCAAGCACTGCTAATACATTAGTGCAAAGTAATACTATTAATGTTATAAATAAACAGACTCATAATGCAGCTGAAACCGATAAAATTATTAATCAAACTGGTGGAACACTAAATATAGGTAATACTACTACTGCTAAAAATTATACAGATTTAAAAGTAACTTCAACCGGTGGAACTACAAATATTAAAAATGCAAGCATTACTAATGGCAAGTTAGACTTAGATAGTAGAGTTGATTTTGATGGAGTGGTTAATTTTATTAAAACTGATTTACAAGGGAATAAAAATTCTAGTGGTTTTAATTATCTACTTAAAGATACTGCTAGTGTTACTTTTGATGGTTCAGTAATTAGCGATGTTAAATTAGAAGCTTGGTCAGAAAGTAATACAAATGGTTCTTTAATTATTAAAAATTCATTAATTCATGATAGTCAGCTAGGTCTTGAGAAGATAAATTCAACTAGTAAATTAACACAAAGACCTTATGTTCCAAAATTAATATTAGAAAGTGTTATAGTTGATAAAATTGATGATAATAAAACTTCTAGTATTTTTACTATGGATTTAAATACTAATAATTCTTCTATTATTGGAACAGAGATAAGAATTAAAAATAATGCTGAAATAGATTCTACCTTTATTGATGATAGCTCAATAATTTTACAAAATACATCTAGTATAAGTATTAAAAATAATTCTAACATTAACGCTAATATTAATAGTGTTTCTGTTAATAATAATGCTATTAATACAAATGTTACTTTAGATAATTCAGAAATAAGTGGAAGTATAACTGCGAGTAATTTAACTGCTACAAACGGCTCAATTATAAATAGTAACTCTACTATTAGTGGAACTACAAATATAAGTGATAGCACAATAAAAGCTGATATTTCAAGTAAGAATTTAAATATTACAAATTCAACTGCTAGTGGAACTGCTGATAAAAAATTAGATATAAAATCTACCGGAAATCATATGCAATTAAATGGGGTTACATTTAGCGATGTTGCTCTTAGTTCTGGCAATAATAGAATTGATTTAAATGGAGATAATACCTTTAATAGAATTTTAGTTAAAAATGAAAATATAAAAGGAACAGGTCATCATATAACTTTGGGTAATAATGCTAGTGCTACATTTAATGATAGTGAATTTATAAATACTGCTATTAATAATTTTTCAAGTTCTAACACTAATACAACCACTTTTAACAATTCAAAACTAACTAATACAGCTGTGGGTTTAGCATCTACTTTAGATAATGTTGTTTTTAATGGTGGGAGTATTGTTAATACTGATAAAAATATTTCTATCTTGGCTAATAATATAGAATTTAATAGCACCAAAGTAATTTCAAATTTGGGTACTATTAAATCAAATAATAATAAGTATGTATTTAATAATTCTGAATATCAAGGCAACATAAATCTCGGAAATACTTATTTTAATAATACAAAAGTAAATGCTGATTTTATAGGTGGAAAAATTTATTTTGATGGTTTAAGTAGTGTCAGCGGAACCTTAAAGGGTGCTAATATTTATTTAAATGATGAAAATAAAAAAGTATTATCTGATATTATTTACGAAAAAGGTTTGGTTATTGCCGAACAATCTTTAAAATTCGATGGTAAAGAAGATTTCAAAGATAAAGAATATAATTTTGGTTTCTTTGTAGAGAATGATGTAACATTGGATATTAATAATCTCAAAATGTCAAATAATAGTATTAATGCTTGGAGAAAGAATTCGGCAGATTCTTTAGTAAACAATAAAGTAAATATATCAAATTCAAGTTTAAAAGAAGTAGGAATAGGTATACATAATAATTCATCACTTATTAAGTATATGACTGACTATCTTAGCTTTACAAAAACTACAATTACAAACAATAATGCAAATAATATGATATATGCAAAAGTTATAGATATTAAAGATAGTAATATTACTGCTCCTATGATTACCACTTTAAATCAAGAATATTTAAATTCTACAAGTAATGCTATATATTATAAAATTAATAAAATAGGCACTTTTTTAAATATTGATAATTCAATTATTAATAGTTCAGTAGAAACAGGCGAACTTCATCTTAAAAACAATTCAGTTTTAAATGGAAATATCCAAGGAACTCAAAAAGTTTATATAGATAATTCTACTCTTAATGGAAATATTACAAAAGACAATAGAAATACTTGTTTTGAACACGAAGGTTGTAGTAAAGAAGTAGAAGATGTAATCATCACAAACTCAACTATAAAAGGTGATATAAACGAAGTAGGTAATGTAAGCTTAACTAATACTAACCTAGAAGCTTCAAATGTAATAGTAAAAAATGATATTAGCATAGATAACTCAACTAGCACAGAAGCAAAAACCATCACAGGAAATTTCAAAGTAGGCAATGACTTTAAATCAAGTAATACAATTATTCAAGGCAGTATTAATACTACAAATAATATGGAATTAAACAATTCTAATATTAAAGGCGATATAACTGCTAATAATTTAACTTTAAATAATTCTAGTATTACTAATAAAGCTGATGGTTCTACTAATACTATAAATGTTACAAACGATTTAACTATAAATAACGAAAGCCAAACTACTATTGATGGAAATTTCAAAGTAGGCAACGACTTTAAATCAAGTAATACAATCTTTAGTGGAGATATAACTACAAATAAATTATTAAGCGATAATAAAAGCACTTTTCAAGGTAATGTTAGTGCTGATAGCATAAATGCAGTTGGTTCTATATTTAAACAAACTCTAACTATTACAGGCGATAGTAAAAACAATGTCTTAGATAAAGCTAAATTAGAACAAGGCATAGTAATTGATAGTAAAGATGCAAAAGTAAGTGTAATAAACGGCTCAGAAATCAAAGGAGAAATAAAAAACGAAGGCTTTATAAATGTAGAAGAAGGCTCAAAGGTATCAGAAAAAGTAACAGGTAGTGGTATTTTAAAAACTGATGGAGCTTTTTATGAAGATAATGTAAGTATGGGAGAAGTAAGTGGAACTAATAATACCTTTAAAGGTAATGTGAATATAGGTCAAATAAGTGGAACTAAT